>JAGUYQ010000049.1 GCA_020061285.1 Betaproteobacteria bacterium | reverse complement strand
CTGGAACAAGAACCCGGCCTATTCGCTGCTGTTCCTGATAGCGGCGGCCATCGTCTTCGTCTTCGGCAAGGGCTGGCTGGACAATCTCAACCTCAAGGACAAGCCGGGGAATTTCATTGCCTATGCCTGGGCGCTGCTGGGAATCTACTTCGCCGTCAAGCTGGCTCTACACGGTACGCTCTAACACCCTTTCCGCTCAAGTCTCTGCGGCCGAATCCCTGTCGCCTTGTTCCGGCTGGCAGCAACTCAAATCCTTCATATCCTCGATTCCGAACATGCGCAACAAATCGGCGGGATCGTGAAGGTTGTACTCCCGCAGCACGGCTTCGGGAATGGCTTCGTTGTGCTTGATGGCGCACAGCAGCGCGTGCAGGTGGGCCGTGCTGTGGGCCAGCAAACCTGACGGGGAATAATGCTGGGACTTCACCCCCTCGGGGAGAACGGTCCCCCCCCGCAGCCGCGCGGCGGAAAGGATGAGGGGCACGGCCAGGCCCTTGCCGCGATGCTCCGGGCGAATCCACAGGTTCAAGCCTTCGTAGAAACCGATCAAGTCGTCCCCCAGGAACAAGCCCACATTGCCCCCCTCCGTCCAACCGCCATGCTGACGAATGACATACTGATCGAAGCGGCAAATCGGCTCGGACCACTCCATCCCCCCGAGGACTTCCAGCATGAACGCCGCCTCGTCATCTTCCATGGCATAGTCGCGGGAAGTGTTATCAAGGGAGAATTTGGCCCCGAGAAAATCGCTGAGGGGAAGAAGAAGCTGCTCACTCATGGATTACCCACCTCCGTTCCGGTTGTCTGGCCCAAGCCTGAAGCGTTGCTTTCCTCTTTCTAGGGTAAGCGCATATTCCTTAATGGGCAAATGGTTATCCCCGGCTTCCCGATGTGTGCACCACGGCAATAACCCAATTCGCCAGCCGCGAAGCACGTCTCCAGAAACCGGTAACGTCTTGGAAAAATCAAGTGGCACGGAGATGAACAAGAAATTTGAATATCGCCCCAATGAAATGCTGACGAAACTCAACTTTTTTGTCCTCATCAGAAAAAACACGTATTGACTCTTGTCCCCATTGATGGGTATTCACAAAAACTGTGGGTAACTCTGTTGGTAAGCATGTAAGAAATTTGTAAGTCACGGCCAGAACAAGGATTTTTTTACACAGCCCAAAAAATAACCTACAAATTATATTTAATTAACAATGTGTTACAAACAACAACGAACACTCAATGACTTCCGTGTGTTTATTGATTCCTAGATTAAGTGTTGTGCATAACACGAATGCCAATGTCATCAGGAAAACGCTTTTTTACATTGGATAACCAGAGCGTTGCCATGACCATATTGGGCTGACAACGCTGCTTATAATCATGTGTTGAATGTGCCAGAAAGACAAAAGGCCCACGATTTCTCGCGGGCCTTTATTGTTTCTGGTGCTGATGAGAGGAGTCGAACCTCCGACCTACTGATTACGAATCAGTTGCTCTACCAACTGAGCTACATCAGCGGAAAGCCGGATTATACGGACAGGGGGGTAAAACGGCAATCAGGCGGGGCGGGCGGCGGAGCGGACGCGGACGATGATGTCCACGCCCTCGCTCACCAAGCCGGGGGGCAACTGGGGCAGGCCGGAAATCCGCAGGTCGGCGGAGTCGATATCCATCAGTTCGCCGGTATCCACGTCGTACATGTGGTGATGCTCGTGGGTGTTGGGGTCGTAGAACACCTTGCCGGCGTTGACGATCACTTCCCGCACCAAATTCTTTTCCACGAACAGGTTGAGGGTGTTGTACACCGTGGCCTTGGAAGTCTCGCTGTGCTTGGCGTTGACCGCGGCCATGATCTGATCGGCGGACAGGTGCGCCATGCGGGAGAACAGAGCGTAGGCGATCTCGATCCGCTGGTGCGTCGGGTTGATGCCGTGGCCACGCAGCAGTTCGATAATGGTGTCGCGGGAATAGCTGATATGTTCCATGGACTTAAATATAAACCCATCGCTAGACAATGTCTAACAATTATTTTTATGGGCCATGGAAGTTTTACCCGCCCCGGAGGGCGGGCAAAAGACATTACTCCTTGTGATAGGAGACGATGCGTTCCACTTCGTTGCGGGAGCCGAGGATGACGGGCACTCGCTGGTGGATGTGGTCGGGCTGGACGTCCATGATGCGCTCACGGCCGGTGGAACTGATACCGCCGGCCTGCTCGACGATGAAGGACATGGGGTTGGCTTCGTACATCAGGCGCAGCTTGCCGGGCTTGGTGGGGTCCTTGGTGTCCTTGGGGTACATGAACACGCCGCCGCGCATCAGGATGCGGTGCACTTCGGCCACCATGGAGGCGACCCAGCGCATGTTGAAGTTCTCGCCGCGAGGGCCTTCCTTGCCTTGCAGGCACTCTTCCACGTAACGCTGCACGGGGGCTTCCCAGAAACGCTCGTTGGAGGCGTTGATGGCGAATTCGCGGGTGTCGGGCTTGATCTGGATGTCGGCGTGGGTGAGGATGAACTCGCCCACTTCCCGGTCCAGGGTGAAGCCGTTCACGCCGTGGCCGCAGGTCAGCACCAGCATGGTGGAGGGGCCGTAGATGGCGTAGCCGGAGGCCACCTGCTTGGTGCCGGGCTGGAGGAAGTCCTTCTCGGTGGCCTCGGTCACGCCATCGGGGGCACGCAGGATGGAGAAAATGGTGCCGACGGAGATGTTCACGTCGATGTTGGAGGAGCCGTCCAGGGGATCGAATACCAGCAGGTATTTGCCGCGGGGGTACTGGGCGGGGATGGGCAGAATCTCTTCCATCTCCTCGGAGGCCATGGCGGCCAGGTGGCCGGCCCACTCGTTGGAGCGGATCATGATGTCGTTGGTGATGACGTCCAGCTTCTTCTGGGTTTCGCCCTGCACGTTCTCGCTGCCGGCGGAGCCGAGGACGCCGATCAGGTCGCCCTTGTTGACGGCGTTGGAGATTACCTTGATGGCGGTGACGGTGTCGTTGAGCAGGCCGGTGAAGTCGCCGGTGGCGCCCTTGACGCGGCGCTGTTCCTCGATGATGAACTGGGTAAGTGTGGTGCCGATATGCATGAAACTTCCTTATTGTATTGCGTTGAAATCTGATGCTTAAGCCGGAATTTCGACTTAGTCCAAAAACATTATTATATTAGAAAACCCTGAATTCTCCCTAACGCCCCGTCCACCCCGCGCGAAACGGCGCCGAATCAAGGCCATGGCGCTGGAAGAAGAGCGACAGCGGACGGATTCATTGGCCTCGCCCGCCCTTGGGGGCGGCTGCCAGATATGCCATAATCCGCTAGTTGAATTTACGGGGAATATCCATGGACGAAAACAAAAGCAAGGCCCTCCAGGCGGCGCTGGCCCAGATCGAAAAACAGTTCGGCAAGGGCTCCATCATGCGCCTCGGCGACGGCGAGGTGGTACACGACATTCAGGTGGTTTCCACCGGCTCCCTGGGCCTGGACATCGCCCTCGGCGTGGGCGGATTGCCCCGTGGCCGCATCGTGGAGATTTTCGGCCCGGAATCCTCCGGCAAGACCACCCTCACCCTGCAAGTGATCGCCGAGATGCAGAAGCTGGGCGGCACGGCGGCCTTCATCGACGCGGAACACGCCCTCGATCCTCAATACGCCCAGAAGCTGGGGGTGAACGTCTCCGACCTGCTGATCTCCCAGCCGGACACCGGCGAACAGGCGCTGGAAATCGCCGACATGCTGGTGCGTTCCGGCTCGGTGGACGTGGTGGTGATCGACTCCGTGGCGGCGCTGACCCCCAAGGCCGAAATCGAAGGCGAGATGGGCGATTCCCACATGGGCCTGCAAGCCCGCCTGATGTCCCAGGCCCTGCGCAAGCTCACCGCCAACATCAAACGCAGCAACACCCTGGTGATTTTCATCAACCAGATCCGGATGAAGATCGGCGTCATGTTCGGCAACCCCGAGACCACCACCGGCGGCAACGCCCTCAAGTTCTACGCCTCCGTGCGCCTCGACATCCGCCGCACCGGCGCCATCAAGAAGGGCGAGGAGGTAATCGGCTCCGAAACCCGCGTCAAGGTGGTGAAAAACAAGGTAGCCCCCCCCTTCAAGCAGGCCGAGTTCGACATCCTCTACGGCGAAGGCATTTCCCGCGAGGGCGAGATCATCGAACTGGGCGTGGCCAACAAGCTGGTGGACAAATCCGGCGCCTGGTACGCCTATAACGGCGAGAAAATCGGCCAGGGCAAGGACAACGCACGGGAATACCTGCGGGAGCACAAGGACATCGCCATCGAAATCGAGAACAAGGTGCGCGCCGCCCTGGGCGTGAGCGGCCTGCCGACCACGGTGGACCCCGCCGACGGGGATGCCTGAACTCCCGCCGTGGTCGCCGCATAGCGGCGGGCACCCGGCGAGGATGCCCCTTGTGGGCGCCGCAAATAGAAATGGCTGAAAAAGCCCTTTCCATCCGGCAACGGGCCCTGGGCTTCCTGGCCCGGCGCGAACACTCCCGCCTGGAGTTGAAGCGCAAGCTGGCGCCCCATGCCGAGGACGAAGCCGAGGTGGACGCCCTGCTGGAGGATTTCCAGAAGCGGGGCTGGCTGTCGGAGAAACGCTATACCGAGCAGGTCGTCCATGCCCGGCGTGGAAAATACGGCGCCCAGCGCATCGTCCAGGAGCTGCGGGAAAAAGGCGTCGGCGAGGAAGCCATCGGCGCCGCCCTGCCGGAGTTGAAGGATAGCGAACTGGAAACCGCACGGGCGGTATGGGCGAAAAAATTCGGCCAGCCGCCGGTGGATGCCAAGGACAAGGCCCGGCAAGTACGTTTTCTTGCCAGCCGGGGCTTCAGCCAGGAAGTGATTTGGAAGGTGCTGCGAATGGAGAAGGAATAGTTGATGGGTTTTCAAAGTTGATATGCCTACTGTTCCTCGCATTCCCGGCGCGTATCGGTTTTATTTCTACAGCTTCGACTGCGGCGAGCCGATGCATGTCCATGTGGTGCGGGAGCGCCTGACCTGCAAATTCTGGCTTAAGCCGGTGGTGCTGGCGGCAAACGAGGGGTTTACGCCGAAAGAACTCAACCGCATCCGCGCCCTGGTTGTCGAACATCTTGCCCATATCGTGGAGGCTTGGCATGAGCACTGCGGCGATTGATTATCACGATCCGCGGATGTGTTCCGTGGAAGTGACGGATGAAACCATTACGGCACACCTGAGCGACGGGCGCGCCATTAGCGTGCCTTTGGCTTGGTCGTGGCGCCTGTCGGAAGCGACGCCGGAACAGCGGCAGCACTATGAGATTATAGGCAGCGGCCAAGGCGTGCATTGGCCGGATGTGGACGAGGACATCAGCGTGTCGGGCATGTTGCACGGTGCGCCTGCCCGCCCGCGCAAAGAAGCGGTTTAAGAAACGCCGGGGTGAACCCCGGAAATTGTGATGAATGGTAACCACTAAATGAAAAGCAGCGAAATTCGCCAGAAGTTCCTCGACTACTTTGCCTCCAAGGGCCACGCCGTGGTGGCCTCCAGTTCCCTGGTGCCCCACGAGGACCCCACCCTCCTCTTCACCAACGCCGGGATGAACCAGTTCAAGGACGTGTTCCTGGGTTTCGACAAGCGCCCCTACACCCGCGCCGCCACCTCCCAGAAGTGCGTCCGCGCCGGGGGCAAGCACAACGACCTGGAAAACGTCGGCTACACCGCCCGCCACCACACCTTCTTCGAGAT
>JAGUYQ010000040.1 GCA_020061285.1 Betaproteobacteria bacterium | reverse complement strand
GTGGATGCCGCCGCTCCCACCGCGGAGCGGCTGATGATCGAGGTGACGCCGGTGGAGCCCGGCCTCAGCCTGGAAGCGGTGTATGAGGTCTTCGCCGCCAACCCGCAAATGGTGGCGGTGCCGGTGGTGAAGAACGGCGTGCCCATCGGCCTCATCAACCGCTATACCCTGATCGACCGCTACGCCCGGCCCTATCACCGCGATCTTTACGGCAAACGGCATTGCACCCATTTCATGGATACCGCTCCCCTGGTGGTGGACAAGGGCATCAGCATCGAGGAGTTGTCCAACCTGGTGGTGGAGGCGGAGCAGCGCTATCTGTCCGACGGCTTCATCATCACGGATCGGGGCCGCTACAAGGGTATGGGCACCGGCCACGCCTTGATGCGGGAAATCACCCAGTTGCGCATCCGCGCCGCCCGCTACGCCAATCCCCTCACCGGCCTGCCGGGCAATGTGCCGATCAACGAACATATCGACAGCCTACTTCGTGCCGGGGTGGTGTTTTATGCCTGTTACGCGGACCTGAACCACTTCAAGCCCTTCAACGATGTCTATGGTTATAACCGGGGTGACGACGTGATCCAGCTCACCGGCCGCCTCTTGTCCCGGCAGGCGGACCCGGAGCGGGATTTCGTCGGCCACGTCGGCGGCGACGATTTCGTGGTGCTGTTCCAGAGCGCGGACTGGGAACAGCGTTGCCGTGCCGTTCTGGATGACTTCGAGGAAGAGGTGAAGGCTTTTTTCAATCCCGATGACATCTTGCGGGGCGGCTACATTGCCGAGGACCGCCGCGGGCAGAAAATCTTCCACCCCTTGGCCAGTCTGGCCATCGGCACGGTGCGTATCGAGCCCAGCGCGTTCCATTCCCACCGGGAAGTGGCCGCCGCCGCCTCCGAAGCCAAAAAACAGGCCAAGCGCACCCCCGGCAACAGCCTCTTCGTCGAGCGCCGCTCTTACTCCGCCAAGTAGCTGCCAGACCCGGCGGGATTGACCCTTCCGCCCTTCCCCGGTACCATTCGCCCTTCCATAATAATCACTTAACGACACCATTCGACCATGCGAACCAAGCTCGTAGCCGGTAACTGGAAAATGAACGGGGGGCTCGCCCACAACAAGGCGCTGCTGGAAGGCGTCATGGCGGGCGTGGCGGGTTTCAACGGAATGCAGGCGGCGGTATGCGTGCCCTTTCCCTACTTGGCCCAGGCGCAGCAGATGCTCGCCGGCAGCCCGGTGGCCTGGGGGGCGCAGAACCTGAGCCAGCACGACAAGGGGGCCTACACCGGCGAGGTGGCGGCATCCATGCTGCTGGACTTCGGCTGCCGCTACGTCATCGTGGGGCATTCCGAGCGCCGCGCCCTCTACGGCGAAAGCGACGAGCTGGTGGCCGCCAAGTACGAGACGGCGCAGAAGGCGGGGCTCATCCCCATCCTGTGCGTCGGCGAGACCTTGGAAGAACGCGAGGGCAACATTACCGAGCAGGTGGTGGGGCGTCAGATGGATGCAGTGATCGCCCGCTGCGGCGTGGCCAGCCTGGCGAAAGCCGTGGTGGCCTACGAGCCGGTGTGGGCCATCGGCACCGGCAAGACCGCAACGCCGGAGCAGGCCCAGGCGGTGCACGCCTTCATCCGCGGCAAGATCGCGGCCCTGGACAAGGGCGTGGCCGACGGGCTGGTGATCCAGTACGGCGGCAGCATGAAGGCCTCCAACGCGGCGGAGCTGCTCTCCCAGCCGGACATCGACGGCGGCCTCATCGGCGGCGCCGCCCTGGTGGTGGACGATTTCGTCGCCATCTGCCGGGCGGCCCAGGGCTAGGCAACACGAACGCGGGGCATGGCGGCGCACCCGCCAACGCCTTGTGAACTTTGAGTTTTTTGGAGCGGTATGGAAACTTTGATTTGGATCATCAACGTGCTGTCGGCCCTGGGCGTTATCGGCCTGGTGTTGTTGCAGCACGGCAAGGGCGCCGACATGGGCGCCGCTTTCGGCAGCGGTTCCTCCGGCGGCCTCTTCGGCTCCCGGGGTGCTGCCAATTTCCTCAGCCGCACCACGGCCATTCTGGCGGCGGTGTTTTTTGTCTCCAGTTTGGCCCTCGGTTACGTCTCCAGCCATAAGGCGAAATCGGCAGGCCTGATCAGCGTTCCGGCCGACAAACCCCTTGCAATCCCTGCCGCTCCGGCCGATAATAAGGGCCCTTCGACGGGGGCGGAAAGCGCGGCTCCCAAGGCGAAGGACATCCCGAACTGATTTCTGTCGCGTCGAGCGCAGGCGGGTATCAGCAGCAGGTTTCAGCCGACGTGGTGAAATTGGTAGACACGCCGTCTTGAGGGGGCGGTGGCGCAAGCCGTATGAGTTCGAGTCTCATCGTCGGCACCAGTCAGATCAAAGGCATAGGAGGTCTCTCCTATGCCTTTCTATTTTGCTCAACTTTTTGTTTAATAAGCAAATTTTATGGGGAAACGGCTTGACAGCCCTGTCGCCGCGCCCATACACTCCTTGGAAACAGCAATAAACCAATAACGATACACTTGCAGCGGAGTGAGAGGCGTGGCGGAAAACTACTTTCCCGTCCTGATGTTCATCATCGTCGGCTTGGCCTTTGGGGTGATCCCCGTTCTGGCCGGTTGGCTGTTGGGGCCCCGGCGTCCCGACAAGGAAAAGACCTCCCCCTACGAGTGCGGTTTCGACGCCTTCGGCGACGCGCGCATGAAGTTCGACGTGCGCTATTACTTGGTCGCCATCCTGTTCATCCTCTTCGATCTCGAGATCGCCTTTCTCTTTCCCTGGGCCGTGGTACTGGAGGAGATAGGCCTGTTCGGTTTCGTGGCGATGGCGATTTTTCTCGGCATTCTGGTGGTGGGCTTTGTCTATGAGTGGGTCAAGGGGGCGCTAGAGTGGGAATAGAAGGCATCCTGGAAAAAGGTTTCGTCACCACCAGTCTGGATACGGTCATCAACTACACCCGCACCGGTTCCCTGTGGCCCATGACCTTCGGCTTGGCGTGCTGCGCGGTGGAGATGATGCAGGCCGGCGCGTCCCGCTATGACCTGGACCGCTTCGGCATCGTCTTCCGCCCTAGCCCGCGCCAGTCGGACTTGATGATCGTTGCCGGCACCCTGACCAACAAGATGGCTCCCGCCCTGCGCAAGGTCTACGACCAGATGCCCGAGCCCCGCTGGGTGCTGTCCATGGGGTCCTGCGCCAACGGCGGCGGCTATTACCACTATTCCTACGCCGTGGTGCGCGGCTGCGACCGCATCGTGCCCGTGGATGTTTACGTGCCGGGCTGTCCTCCGACGGCGGAGGCCCTGCTTTTCGGCTTGATCCAGTTGCAGAAGAAGATCAAGCGTACCAACACCATCGCCCGGTAACGGATTGACGCCCATGAGTTCACGCCTGGAAAACCTGTCCCTGCGCCTGCGCGAAGTTTTGGCGGACCGGCTGCACAAGCTGACCGAGCGCCTGGACGAGGTGACCGTCGAGGTCGGCGCCAAGCACCTGCGGGAAGTGATGCTGGCCCTGCGGGACCAGCGGGGTCTGGAATTCGACCAGTTGATCGACCTCTGCGGCATGGATTACAGCGCTTACGCCGACGGCCGCTGGGAAGGCCGGCGCTTCGCCGTGGTTTACCACCTGCTGTCGGTGCACAGCAACCAGCGGGTGCGGGTGCGGGTGTTCGCCGACGACGACGATTTTCCCCTGGTGGCGACGGTGGTGGACATCTGGCCCGTGGCCAACTGGTTCGAGCGCGAAGCCTTCGACCTCTACGGCATACTGTTCGAGGGGCACCCCGACCTGCGCCGCCTTCTCACCGACTACGGCTTTATCGGCCATCCCTTCCGCAAGGATTTTCCCTTGTCCGGCAACGTGGAAGTGCGCTACGACCCCGAGGAGGGGCGCGTCATTTACCAGCCGGTGACGGTGGAGCCGCGGGAAATCACGCCGCGCATCGTGCGCGAAGAAAACTACGGCGGCTGACGATATGGCTGAAATCAGAAACTACACGATGAACTTCGGCCCCCAGCACCCGGCGGCCCACGGCGTGCTGCGCCTGGTGCTGGAGCTGGACGGCGAGGTGGTGGAGCGGGCCGATCCCCACATCGGCCTGCTGCACCGCGGCACCGAGAAGCTGGCGGAGAACAAGACCTTCCTCCAGTCCGTACCCTACATGGACCGCCTGGACTACGTGTCCATGATGTCCAACGAGCACGCCTACGTGATGGCCATCGAAAAGCTGCTCGGCCTGGAGATTCCCCTGCGGGCCAAGTACATCCGCACGATGTTCGACGAGATCACCCGCATCCTCAACCACCTGTTGTGGATCGGCGCCCACGGCCTGGACCTGGGGGCCATGACGGTGTTCCTCTACGCCTTCCGCGAGCGGGAAGACCTGATGGACTGCTACGAGGCCGTGTCCGGCGCCCGCCTGCACGCCGCCTACTACCGTCCCGGCGGCGTCTACCGCGACCTGCCGGACAGCATGCCCCAGTACGAAGCGTCGAAGATACACAACCAGAAAGCGGTGGACGAGCTCAACGGCAACCGTCGCGGTTCCATGCTGGACTTCATCGACGACTTCACCCGCCGCTTCCCGGCCTGCGTGGACGAATACGAAAACCTGCTCACCGACAACCGCATCTGGAAGCAGCGCACCGTCGGCATCGGCGTCATGGACCCGGACCGGGCCTTGGCTCTCGGTCTTACCGGCCCCATGCTGCGGGGCTCCGGCATCGCCTGGGACCTGCGCAAGAAGCAGCCTTACGCCGCCTACGACCGGGTGGATTTCGACATCCCCGTCGGCGTCGCGGGCGACTGTTACGACCGCTATCTGGTGCGCATGGAAGAAATGCGCCAGTCCAACCGCATCATCAAGCAGTGCGTGGATTGGCTGCGCGCCAACCCCGGCCCGGTGGTCAGCGCCAACCACAAGGTGGCGCCCCCCGGCCGGGAGGAAATGAAGAGCAACATGGAAGAGCTGATCCACCACTTCAAGCTGTTCACCGAGGGCATGCACGTCCCCGAGGGCGAGGCTTACGCGGCGGTGGAGCACCCCAAGGGCGAGTTCGGCATCTACCTGGTGTCCGACGGCGCCAACAAACCCTACCGTCTGAAGATTCGCGCCCCGGGCTTCGCCCACCTGATGGCCATGGACGAGATGGCCAAGGGGCACATGATTGCCGATGTGGTGGCGCTGATGGGCACCATGGACATCGTGTTCGGAGAGATTGACCGCTGATGCTGAACCTCGAGTCCCTGAAACAGATCGACCGCGAAGTCGCCAAGTATCCGCCGGAGCACAAGGAGTCGGCGGTGATGTCGGCCCTGCGCATCGCCCAGTTGGAAAAGGGCTGGCTGGCGCCGGAAACCATCGAGTTCGTCGCCGGTTACCTGGACATGCCTCCCGTGGCGGCCTACGAGGTGGCGTCCTTCTACAACATGTACGAGCTGAAGCCGGTGGGCAAGTACAAGCTCACCGTCTGCACCAACCTTTCCTGCACCCTCCAGGGGGCCGAGAGCGGGCTGGCGAACTAG
>JAGUYQ010000213.1 GCA_020061285.1 Betaproteobacteria bacterium | reverse complement strand
GGTTCAACCTGACGGCGGGGGCGATGCTGCTGCCCGCCTCCCTGGTGTTCGGCTGGCTGTGGCAGGCCTTCGCCGCCGAGGCGGCCTTCGCCTTTTCTGCCGCCTGCGCCCTGGCGGCGGCATGGCTGCTACGGAGCTGGGTGCGTTGAGGGTGGATTTTTCGCCGGGTTATGGTAAGTTTCCCCCTTTCGTTTCGCCACTCTGACGGTATCGCCAACGTGACAGCCACAAGCCCCCTTCCCTTCGATTCCTACGCCCCGCTTTCCGAACCGGAATGCCTGGAACGCATCGCCGCCGCCAAGACCAAGCTCGGCAAGCGGGTGGTGATCCTGGGTCACCACTACCAGCAGGACCCGGTATTCCAGTTCGCCGATTTTTCCGGCGACTCCCTCAAGCTGTCCCGCAACGCCGCCGAGTCCGAGGCGGAATACATTATCTTTCTCGGCGTGCATTTCATGGCCGAGGTGGCGGACATCCTCTCCCGCCCGGAGCAGATTTCCATCCTCCCCGACCTGTCGGCGGGCTGTTCCATGGCGGACATGGCGACCCTGCCCAAGGTCAACCGCTGCTGGCGGGAACTGGCCGAGGTGCTGGACCCGGACGAGGCGGTGACTCCGGTCACCTACATCAATTCCGCCGCCGACTTGAAGGCCTTCTGCGGCGAGCACGGCGGCATCGTCTGCACCTCCAGCAACGCCGGCAGGATTCTCGATTGGTCCTTCGCCCGGCGGGAGAAGGTGCTGTTCTTTCCCGACCAGCACCTGGGCCGCAATACGGGCTACCGCATGGGCATCCCCCTGGAGCAGATGGTGCTGTGGGACCCGGACCAGCCCATGGGCGGCCTGACCCCGGAGCAGATCAGGCAGGCCAGGATCATCCTGTGGAAGGGTTACTGCTCGGTGCACCAGATGTTCACTCCGCAGCAGATCACCGCTTGGCGCGCCCAACACCCGGAGGGCAAGGTGATTTCCCACCCCGAGAGCAGTTTCGAGGTGTGCCAGTTGTCCGACTACGTCGGTTCCACCGAGTACATCATCAAGACCGTGGCCGAGTCGGCCCCCGGCACCCAATGGCTGGTGGGCACCGAACTCAACCTGGTCAACCGCCTCGCCAACCAGAGCAAGGCCGCGGGCAAGACCGTCCAGTTCATGGCCACCACCGTGTGCATGTGCTCCACCATGGCCCGCATCGATCCCCAGCACCTGTGCTGGGTGCTGGAAAACCTGGCCGCCGGCCACGTGGTGAACCGCATCAGCGTGCCGGAGCGGGAGGCGGAACAGGCGCGGGTGGCATTGCAGCGGATGCTGGACGCTTCCTGATCCCGCTGCCGCGCCTCGCCAGGGGACTGCAAAAATCGTCTGCTAAGCTGGTGTAAAGGGGAAGGCGCATTCTGCCGCGCCGGCGAGAAGACCCTTGGAAGAACGTAAGGGGAGACGATGACGATACGGTTTCTTAAGCGGGTGCTGGGGTGGCTGCTGTTCGTTGGGCTGGCGTTCCTGGCGGGGTGCGAGCGCGCGCCGGAACAGGGGTATCAGCCCCAGTTCGCTGCCGCCGGCAAGGAGCAGAAGCCGGTCTATGTCTTCGCCGTCCATCCCCTGCACAACCCGACCCGGCTGTTCGAGATGTACCAGCCGATCCTGGACTGGATCAACGCCCGCCTGCCGGAAGCCAAGTTGCAGTTGGAGGCGTCGCGCAACTACGACGAATTCGACAAGAAACTCTACGCCGGCAAGTTTCAATTCGCCTTGCCCAACCCCTACCAGACCGTCAATTCCCTGGACGAAGGCTATCACGTCATCGCCAAGATGGGGGACGACCAACTGTTCACGGGCGTCATCCTGGTGCGGCGGGACAGCTCCATCCGTGTTCCCGCCGACCTGAAGGGCAAGAAAATCAGCTACCCGGCGAAAACGGCCCTGGCCGCCACCATGATGCCCCAGTACTACCTCCTGACCCACGGCCTGGACGTGAGGCGGGATGTGGAGAACCTCTATGTCGGCTCCCAGGAGTCTTCCATCATGAACGTCTATCTCGGCAATGTGGCGGCGGGGGCCACCTGGCCACTGCCGTGGCTGCAATTCCAGCGGGAGCAGCCGGCCAAGGCGGCGGAGCTGATGGTCAAGTGGGAGACCGAGCCCCTGGTCAACAACGGCGTGGTGGCTCGGGACGACGTCCCGCCGGCGCTGGCGGAAAAAGTGGCCGGACTGCTGGCCTCGCTCCACGAGAGCCCCGAGGGGCGCTCGATGCTGGCCAAGATTTCCCTCTCCCGCTTCGAGTTGGCGACGAACAAGGACTACGACAAGGTGAACGTGTTTGTGGCGAAATACCGTCGGGCCATGGGAATACGGGGAAAGTGAACGCGAGGCCCGGCGAGCGCGCCTTGTACGGCTTCTTTCCTGTCCTTGCGCCACCCGTGAAATAATATCCGGTACGCTCTCGACTTGTGCCATCCTTTGGGCAGAATGCTATTCGACCGGCTTGCTTTTGCAGACAACAATGACCAACCGTACCCTTCACGTCGCCACCTATAACATCCACAAGGGCTTTTCCCATTTCAACCTGCGGCTGGCCCTGCACGACCTGAAGGAGCAGTTGCACATCATGCGCCCGGATGTGCTGTTCCTCCAGGAAGTGCAGGGCACCCATTCCCGCCACGCCAAGCGCCACGCCCGCTGGCCGGAGGAGTCCCAGTACGAGTTTCTCGCCACCGAGGTCTACACCGACTTCGCCTACGGCAAGAACGCGGTCTATCCCGAGGGCCACCACGGCAACGCCATCCTGTCCCGCTTTCCCATCGTCAACTGGGAGAACGAGGACGTTTCCGCCCACCCTTTCGAGCAGCGGGGCATGCTCCATTGCGAGATCGCGGTGCCGGGCTGGGACCAGACCCTGCATTGCATCAACGTCCATCTCGCCCTCTTCGCCCAGGGGCGGCGCAAGCAGTTCATCGCCATCCGGGACCGCATCGCCCGCATGGTGCCGGAGGGGGCGCCCCTGATCATCGCCGGGGACTTCAACGATTGGCGGGCGGAAGCCTGCCACCTGCTGGCGGGTGGGCTGAACCTCAAGGAAGCCTTCGGCTTGGCCCAGGGCGCGCCGGCGCGCAGCTTCCCCTCGGCGCTGCCCCTGTTCCGCCTGGACCGCATCTACCTGCGGGGCTTCGAGGTGAAAAAGGCCGAGGTGCACAGCGGCGAGCCCTGGTCGCGGCTCTCCGACCACGCCGCCCTGTCAGCCGTCCTGGCCAGGGTATGAGGCGGTTCCTCTCCGGCAACCGCGTCACCCTGCTGCGAAGCGGAACGGAATTCTTCCCCGCCCTGGTGGCGGCGATCGAGCAGGCCGAGGCGGAAATCCATCTGGAAACCTACATCTTCGCCGACGACGAAACCGGGCGGCAGGTGGCGTCTGCCCTGTCACGGGCCGTCCGGCGGGGGGTGGCGGTGCGGGTGCTGATCGACGGTTTCGGTTCCCGCAAGTACATCGGCGGTCTGGCGGAGGATATGGTGGACGCCGGCATCCAGGTGTTGATCTACCGCCCGGAGTTGGGCGGCATCCGCCTCAAGCGCCACCGCCTGCGCCGCCTGCACCGCAAGATCGCCCTCATCGACAATCGCACCGCCTTCGTCGGCGGCATCAACATCATCGACGACCTGGACACGCCGGGCCAGACGCCCCCCCGTTACGATTACGCGGTGCAGGTGGAAGGGCCCCTTACCGCGCGGATCGACAATACCCTGCG
>JAGUYQ010000139.1 GCA_020061285.1 Betaproteobacteria bacterium | reverse complement strand
TGCCATCCGCCGCGGCGGCTACGTGCTGTCCGAAGCCAAGGGCGGCAAGCCCAAGATGGTGCTGATCGCCACCGGTTCCGAGGTGCAACTGGCCCTGGATGCCCAGAAAGTGCTGGAAGAGCAGGGTGTCCACACCCGCGTGGTGTCCATGCCCTGCACCAACGTCTTCGACCGCCAGGACGGGGCCTACAAGGAAAGCGTGCTGCCCAAGGGCGTCAAGCGCGTGGCCGTCGAGGCCGGCGTGACCGACGGCTGGTACAAGTACGTGGGCTTCGAGGGCGCCGTGGTGGGCATGAACCGCTTCGGCGAATCCGCTCCGGCCGGCGTGCTGTTCAAGGAGTTCGGCTTCACCACGGAGAACGTGGTGAATACCGCCAAGGGACTTCTGTAATTTCAAACCGCAAGGGACGCGCGAGGCCGCCAGCGGTATCGGCCTCTCTTTCGCGCGCCCTTGTGTTCTTCTCGGTAAGTTTGAGTTTTACTAAATAGTAAGGAGAGAGAAACATGGCAATCAAAGTCGGTATCAATGGTTTCGGTCGTATCGGCCGCATGGTGTTCCGCGCCGTCGCCAAGGATTTCCCTGAAATCGAGATCGTGGCCATCAACGACCTGCTCGAACCAGACTACCTGGCCTACATGCTGAAGTACGATTCCGTGCATGGTCGTTTCAACGGCACCATCGCCGTCGAGGACGGCAACATGGTGGTCAACGGCAAGAAAATCCGCCTGACCGCCGAGCGCGACCCCGCCAACCTGAAGTGGAACGAAGTGGGCGCCGATCTGGTGATCGATTGCACCGGCTTCTTCCTGACCAAGGAATCCTGCGAGGCGCACATCAAGGCCGGCGCCAAGAAGGTGGTCCAGTCCGCTCCTTCCAAGGACGACACCCCGATGTTCGTCTACGGCGTGAACCACGACAAATACGCCGGTGAAGCCATCGTTTCCGCCGCTTCCTGCACCACCAACTGCTTGGCTCCCGTGGCCAAGGTGCTGCACGACAACTGGGGCATCAAGCGCGGCCTGATGACCACCGTGCACGCCGCCACCGCCACCCAGAAGACCGTTGACGGCCCGTCCATGAAAGACTGGCGCGGCGGCCGCGGCATCCTGGAAAACATCATCCCCTCCTCCACCGGTGCCGCCAAGGCCGTGGGCAAGGTTATCCCCGAACTGAACAAGAAGCTCACCGGTATGGCTTTCCGTGTGCCGACCTCCGACGTGTCCGTGGTTGACCTGACCGTGGAACTGAACAAGGACGCTTCCTACGAGGATATCTGCAAGGCCATGAAGGCCGCCTCCGAAGGTCCCCTGAAGGGCGTGCTGGGCTACACCGACGAGAAGGTGGTTTCCACCGATTTCGTCGGCAACAGCGCTCCCTCCACCTTCGACGCCGAAGCCGGCATCGCCCTGGACGGCACCTTCATCAAGGTGGTGTCCTGGTACGACAACGAGTACGGTTACACCTGCAATATGCTGCGCTTGGTGCTGCACGTCGCCAAGTAAGCGAGGCGAAAGTGAAACGGGGAGGCGCGACGCCTCCCCGTTTTTCCGAGATCACCTCTCAGGCCGCCGCGCGCGGCGGCATGATGGTTGATTTCATAACTTAAATAAATTTGGGAGAGAATATGGCTTCCGTTATCCGCATGACCGATCTGGACCTCAAGGGCAAGCGCGTCTTCATCCGCGCCGACCTCAACGTGCCCGTCAAGGAAGGCAAGGTCACTTCCGACGCCCGCATCACCGCTTCCATGCCCACCATCGAGCACGCCATGAAGGCCGGCGCCAAGGTGATGGTCACCTCCCACCTGGGCCGTCCTACCGAGGGCGAGTGGAGCGAGGAGATTTCCCTCAAACCCGTGGCCGACGTCATGGCCGCCAAGCTGGGCAAGCCCGTGCGTTTGGTCAAGGACTGGGTGGACGGCGGCTTCGACGTCGCCGAGGGCGAAGTGGTGCTGCTGGAGAACTGCCGCGTCAACAAGGGAGAGAAGAAGAACGTCGAGGAAACCGCGAAGAAATACGCCGCCCTGTGCGACGTGTTCGTCATGGACGCCTTCGGCACCGCCCACCGCGCCGAGGCCTCCACCTACGGCGTAGCCCAGTTCGCCCCCGCCGCTTGCGCTGGCCTGCTCCTCACTGGCGAACTGGAAGCCCTGGACAAGGCCCTGGCCAACCCCGCCCGCCCCATGGTCGCCATCGTCGGCGGCTCCAAGGTGTCCACCAAGCTGACCGTGCTCGAGGCCCTGTCCGAGAAGGTTGACAAACTGGTGGTGGGGGGCGGCATCGCCAACACCTTCCTTGCCGCCACCGGCAAGAACGTCGGCAAGTCCCTCTGCGAGCATGACCTGATCCCCACCGCCAAGGCCCTGATGGAGAAGATGACCAAGCGCGGCGCCAGCATCCCCATCGCCGTGGACGTGGTGTGCGGCAAGCAGTTCGACGCCAACGAGCCCGCCGTGCTGAAGAGTGCCGGCGAAGTGGCCGACGACGACATGATTTTCGACATCGGCCCCCAGAGTGCCAAGGAACTGGCCGACATCATCGCCAAGGCCGGCACCATCGTGTGGAACGGCCCCGTGGGCGTGTTCGAGTTCGACCAGTTCGGCGAAGGCACCAAGACCGTGTCCATGGCCATCGCCAACGCCCCCGGCTTCAGCCTGGCCGGCGGCGGCGATACCATCGCCGCCATCCAGAAGTACGACATCTACGACAAGGTGTCCTACATCTCCACCGCCGGCGGCGCCTTCCTCGAGTACCTGGAAGGCAAGGTTCTGCCCGCCGTGGATATCCTGGAAAAGCGCGCCAAGGGTTAAGTTCCCGATGGAGGCGGCATCGCCGCCTCCAGGACAAAGCTCCCCGCCAGAGGGGGCGCACACACACTTAACACATCGGGCCAGAGGCCCGAAGAATTTTAGAGATGCTACGCAGAACCAAAATTGTCGCCACCCTGGGCCCGGCGTCGGACGACCAGGAAGTGCTGTACAACATGATTCAGGCCGGGGTGGACGTGGTCCGCCTCAATTTTTCCCACGGCAGCGCCGACGACCATATCCGCCGCGCCGAGCAGGTGCGTTCCATCGCCCGCGCACGGGGCCGGGCCGTGGGGGTGCTGGTGGACCTGCAAGGGCCGAAGATCCGGGTGGGCAAATTCGAAAGCGGCAAGATCCAGCTCGCCAAGGGCGACCGCTTCATTCTCGACGCCGAATGCAAGCTGGGCAACCAGGAGCGTGTCGGCCTCGATTACAAGGACCTTCCGCGTGATGTGCGCCGCGGTTCCACCCTCCTGCTGGACGACGGCCGCATCCAGATGTGGGTGGAAAAGGTGGAAGGCGCCGAGATCATCTGCAAGGTGACCCAGGGCGGCGCGCTGTCCAACAACAAGGGCATCAACCAGCAGGGCGGCGGCCTCTCCGCCGCGGCCCTGACCGAGAAGGACATGGAGGACATCAAGACCGCCGCGGCCCTCAAGGCCGACTACATCGCGGTGTCCTTTCCCCGCGACGCCAGCGATATGCTGCTGGCCCGCCGCCTGATGCAGGCCGCCGGCGGCAAGAGCCTGCTGGTGGCGAAGATCGAGCGCGCCGAGGCGATCACCAACCTGGAAGAAATTCTCGACGCCACCGACGCCATCATGGTGGCCCGGGGCGACCTCGGGGTGGAAGTGGGCGACGCCGCCGTGCCCGCCCTGCAAAAGCGCATGATCCGCGAGGCCCGCAACAAGAACAAGCTGGTCATCACCGCCACCCAGATGATGGAATCCATGATCACCAGCCCCATTCCCACCCGGGCCGAGGTGTCCGACGTGGCCAACGCGGTGATCGACGGTACCGACGCGGTGATGCTGTCCGCCGAGACCGCCGCCGGCCAGTATCCGGTGGAAACGGTGGAAGCCATGAACCGGGTGTGCATCGAGGCGGAGAAGGAGCGGGAGTCGTCCTTCACCGACTACCGCCTGAGCCAGGAGTTCAACCACATCGACGAATCCATCGCCATGGCGACCATGTTCACCGCCTACCACCTGAACGTGAAGGCCATCGCCGCCATGACCCAGACCGGCTCCACCGCCCTGTGGATGTCCCGCCTCGGCGCGGACGTGCCCATCTACGCCTTGACGCCGGAAGTGGAAACCCGTAGAAAGGTAACCCTGTTCCGGGGGGTGTACCCGATCAACTTCAAGCACAGCACCAACGACAGCGAGGAAGTCCTCAAGGAAGGCGTGGACGAATTGCGTCGGCGCGGTGCGGTGCGGGACGGCGATCTGATCATCCTCACCATCGGCGAGCCGGTGGGCAAATCCGGCGGCACCAACACCATGAAAATCGTCCGGGTGGGCTCTGACCAGCCCCTCATCAAGTAACACCTAATTTGAAATAACTGGAGGAACCATGCTCGTTTCTATGCGCCAACTGCTCGACCACGCCGCTGAGCACGGCTACGGCCTGCCCGCATTCAACGTCAACAACCTGGAACAGGTGCAGGCCATCATGGAAGCCGCCGCCGAGTGCGACGCTCCCGTGATCATGCAGGGCTCCGCCGGCGCCCGCAAGTACGCCGGCGAAGCCTACCTGCGCCACCTGATTTCCGCCGCCATCGAAGCCCATCCCGAGATTCCCGTGGTGATGCACCAGGACCACGGAGCCAGCCCCTCCGTGTGCATCCAGGCCATCCGTTCCGGCTTCTCCTCCGTGATGATGGACGGCTCCCTGCACGCCGACGGCAAGACCCCGTCCAGTTTCGATTACAACGTGGACGTGACTCGCAAAGTGGTGGAAATGTCCCATGCCGTGGGCGTGTCCGTGGAAGGCGAACTGGGCTGCCTGGGTTCCCTGGAATCCGGCCACGGCGAGAAGGAAGACGGCCACGGCGCCGAAGGCGTCCTGTCCCACGACCAACTCCTGACCGACCCCAACGAAGCCGCCGAGTTCGTCAAAGCCACCCAGGTGGATGCCCTGGCCATCGCCATCGGCACCTCCCACGGCGCCTACAAGTTCACCAGCAAGCCCACCGGCGCCATCCTGCGCATCGACCGGGTGAAGGAAATCCACGCCCGCATCCCCAGCGTGCACCTGGTGATGCACGGCTCCTCCTCCGTGCCCCAGGAATGGCTCAAGATCATCAACGAGTTCGGCGGTGACATGGGCGAAACCTACGGCGTGCCCGTGGAAGAAATCGTCGAAGGCATCAAGCACGGCGTGCGCAAGGTGAACATCGACACCGACCTGCGCATGGCCTCCACCGGGGCCATCCGCAAGTACATGGCGGAGAACAAGAAGGACTTCGATCCCCGCAAGTACTACGCCGCCGCTCGCAAGGCCATGAAGGAAATTTGCAAGGCCCGTTACGAAGCCTTCGGCGCCGCCGGCATGGCCTCCAAGATCAAGGCCATCGCCATGGACGACATGGCTGCCCGCTACGCCAAGGGTGAGTTGAACGCCGTGGTGAAATAAGCCGGCGTTGATCGGCTAGAGAAAGGCGGCTTCGGCCGCCTTTTCTATTGGTGCGGAATGCTTAACAGTTGCCGCGCTTCCCGCAACAGGAAATCGTGAAAAGCCTGGGCCACGTGGGACAGGCGCTTACTTTTGCGGTGCACCACGTACCAATGGCGCAGGATGGGAAAATCCACCACATCCAGCACCGCCAGCCGCTTCGTTTCCAGCTCCAAGCCCACCGTGTGCAGGGACACCACCGCCAAGCCCATGCCGGCTGCCGCCGCCTGCTTCACCGCCTCGGTGGTGCTCATTTCCATGCCGCGGGGCGGGGCGATGCCGTGCTGGGCGAAAATGCGTTCCATGGCGATGCGAGTGCCCGAGCCCTTTTCCCGCACCAGGAAGGTTTCGCCCCCCAGGCGCTCCACCGGGATGTTCTTCTCGGAAACCAGGGGGTGGGAAGGCGGGGCGATGACCACCAAGGGGTTGTCGAGAAACGCCTCTGCCACGGATTCGGCCTCTTCCGGCGGCTGCCCCATAATGCCCAGGTCCATGTCGTTGTCGGCCAGTTGCTTGAGGAACTTTTCCCGGTTGGCCACGTCCAGGTTGACGGTGACGTCCGGAAATCGCTGACAGAACACGGACAGCAACTGCGGGATGAAATAGTTGGCGTTGCTGACCATGGAAATCACCAGCTTGCCCCGCTTCAGCCCCCTCAACTCTTCCAGCACGCTTTCCGCCTCGGCGAGCTGGCGGCCGATCTCCCGGCTGTAGTGGAACATCTCCCGTCCCGCATCGGTGAGGTAGATCTTCTTGCCCAGTTGCTCGAACAAAGGCAGGCCCACCCCTTCCTCCAGTTGTTTCACCTGCATGGAAACGGCGGGCTGGGAGAGGTGCAATTCTTCCGCCGCGCGGGTATAGCTGCCAAGGCGGGCGACGGATTCGAAGACTTTGAGCTGGCGCAGGGTCAGGTGAAGCATAAGATAAAGCTTATCATAACAATCAGGATAATTGACTGTGATTTATGCGATGCCTGGGCTATAGTGGCCCTACTCCTCAGGGGGTCAAGGCAGAACAAGGCCTCTCCGAGAGGACATAAATTTAACATGCAGGGGATTCCGCGAAAGCCCCAACCATTTCG
>JAGUYQ010000299.1 GCA_020061285.1 Betaproteobacteria bacterium | reverse complement strand
GGGAGTCCGACGACAGCCTGCGGCGGCGGGAGACCCTGGCCGCCCAACTGCGCGCCCAGCCGGTACCGGACTTCAAGGGCCGCCCCACGAAGCGGGACCGCCGCCAGATGGAGAAACTGACGGGAAAGGAGTGACATGGCAGCGGACAATCCTCCCCGCCGGGTATTGATTCTGGGGGCCGCCGGGCGCGACTTCCACGATTTCAACGTGTTTTTCCGCCACAACCCGGCCTACCGGGTGGTGGGGTTCAGCGCCACCCAAATTCCCTACATCGCCCATCGCATCTATCCGCCTCACCTGTCCGGTCCGCTCTATCCTCAGGGCATTCCCATCCACCCGGAGGAAGAACTGCCGCGCCTGTTGCGAGAACTGCGGGTGCAGGATGTGTTTTTCGCCTACAGCGATGTCCCCCACGCCACGGTCATGCACCTGGCCGCCATCGCCCTGGCGGGCGGGGCGTCCTTCCATCTGTTGGGACCGACGGACACCCAACTCCCCTCCTCGCGTCCGGTGGTGGCGGTGCTGGGAGCACGCACCGGCGTCGGCAAGAGCACGGTGACCCGTTATCTCTACAACGCCTTCCGCGCCGCCGGGCGGCGGCCGGTGGCGGTGCGCCACCCCATGCCCTATGGCCGCTTCGAGCGGGCGGTGGAGCGCTACGCGACGGACGACGACGTGGCTCAGGCGCCGATCACCGTGGAGGAGATGGAGGAATACCAGCAGCACGTGGACCAGGGCGGGGTGGTGTTCGCCGGGGTGGATTACGCCGAGGTGCTGCGGGCCGCCGAGGCGGAAGGGGATTTGATTTTGTGGGATGGGGGCAACAACGATATGGCTTTCTTCCGCCCCGACGTCATCGTCACCGTGGCCGACCCTCTGCGGCCCGGCCAGGAGGCGGACTATTTTCCCGGCGAGGCCACTATCCGCGCCGCCGACATCCTGGTGGTCAACAAGGTCAACGCGGCGACAAAGGGCCAAGTGGAGGATGCGGTGGAAGCCCTGCGGCTCTTGAATCCGACAGCGGAAATTCTGCTCATGGAATCAGTGGAAGGGGTGGACTATCCGGAGCGGGTGACTGGCAAGCGGGTGCTGGTGGTGGAGGACGGCCCTTCCGTCACCCACGGCGGCTTGGCGGAGGCCGTGGGCGCCCGTGCGGCGAGGTTGCTGGGGGCGACGTTGGTGGACCCCCGGCCAGGGGCCGTGGGCTCTATTCGGCAAGCCTACGAGCGATTTCCCCACCTCGGCGACGTATTGCCAGCCTTGGGCTATAGCCCGGAGCAGTTGGCGGAGTTGGAGCGTTCGATCAACGGGACGGACTGCGAGACAGTGGTATTGGGGACGCCGGCGAACCTGGCGCGGGTAATGCGGATGGAGAAACCGGTGGCGCGGGTGAGATTCGAAGCGAGAGACACAGACAGCCGCACCCTGGCGGCGGCGGTGGCGGAGCGGTTGGCGGCTACTGGAGAATCTTCTTGATCTCGCCGGAGATCTCGTACCAGCCTTTTTCTTCCCCCTCCACGCAACTGAACACCTGGACCATCGCCCGTAGCGGCACGAAGGCGCTGCCCGGCGGCGGCGTGACGGTGATTTCCAGCAACTGGCCGTAGCGCGGGACGTACTCGGACTCGAAGGCGATATCGTCCACGCTCAGGCGGCGGGTGATGCCCTCATAAGTCTGGTGGGTTTCCGGCACCCGCAGCTTGAGGGGGCAAACCACGGGTATCCGCCGTGTGTTGCGGTTCTGGTATTCAGCTCCAATCATGTTGTTTCCTCTCTGATCGCCGACGGCGGAACGGCCCTGCCGGAATACCTCACGCGAATGGCTCGCGCTCCTTTTGTTGAAGGTCAATTCTACATATTGTGTTTTTCCTGTCAAGAAAATACTAGATATTGTATTTCATGGGCTTACGGCAATGAAAAAAATAAGCCTAGGTATGTCAAATACATACCGGGGGAGAGGAAAGGAAATTAACGGTGGCGCCTAGCTCGGCCAGCGGTAGGGGGCGGGGTCGAGGGCCGGGGTGAGGCCCAGCATAAGATCGGCGAGGAGCCGGGCGCTGGCCGGCGCCATGGTGACGCCGTAGCGGAAATGGCCGCTGTTGAGATGGAGGTTGGCGATTTGCGGGTGGCGGCCGATGGTGGGGATATTGCCGGGGGAGCCGGGACGTAGTCCGGCCCAATGCTGGATCAGGGGGGTGGAGGCGAGGAAGGGCAGGAGGGAAACCGCCTCACGGTAAAGGTGGTCCCGCGCTGCCTGGGTGGTGCTCTTGTCGAAGCCTGTTTCCTCCAGGGTGCTGCCGACAAGAATGTGGCCGTCGGAGCGGGGAATGATGTAAATGCCGTTTCTGATCAGAATCGGCGAAAAGCGGGGCTGGCCGGCCTTGAACAGGAGCATTTGGCCGCGCACCGGCCGGATGTCCAGGCCGAGGGCATGCTCCGTCAGCAATTCCCGGCTCCAGGCGCCGGCGGTGACGATGACGTTGTCCGCCGAGAAGGCGCCTTGGGGCGTGGCGACAGCCTCGATTCGGCCGTTCCGCATTTCCAGCCGCTCGACCGGGGCGGCTGGCGCGAGGCTTACCCCGTTCAAATCCAGCCAGCGGTTCAGGGCATGGAGCAGGCGGGGGTTGCGCACTTGGCGTACCTGCGGCAGCCACAGGCTGTCCGTGTCCTGCGCCAGCTCGGGGAGATGCTGCCGGGCCCGGCACTTTTTCAGGCCGAAGGCGAAGCGCCGGCACCAGTCGGCGGCAATGGGGTAATCGAAGGGGGGCAGGACCAGCATGCCGCTGGGAAGCAGTTCGGGGTCGATGCCGGTGTCGGCGCGGAGCTCTTCCGTTAGGCGCGGGTAATGCGCCATGCCCTCCAGGGCGAGGACGTTGACTGCGTCGGGGTAATCCCACGG
>JAGUYQ010000282.1 GCA_020061285.1 Betaproteobacteria bacterium | reverse complement strand
GGAGGATGTGGCGGCCCTCCAGGCGGCCGCCAATGTGGTGGCTCCCCTGGATTGGGTCAATCCCTACCGTTTCCTGCCGCCCGTCGCTCCCCATCTGGCGGCGGCTGAAGCCGGGGCGGTGATCGACCTGGGGCGCATTTTGGAAGCATTCGACCGGCTGGCCGGCCTGGCGGAGGTGGTCGTGGTGGAAGGGGTGGGTGGCTTCCGGGTGCCCCTCAACGAAGGGCAGAGCACCGCCGACCTGTCGCGAATGTTGGGCCTGCCCGTTGTGCTGGTGGTGGGGATGCGCCTGGGCTGCATCAACCATGCCTTACTGACGGCCGAATCGGTGCTGGCCCAAGGGCTGCCCCTCGCCGGCTGGGTGGCGAACACCATCGACCCCGCCATGGCCCGCTTCGACGACAACCTCGGCGCCTTGCGCTCCCGTTTGCCGGCTCCCTTGTTGGGAACGATACCCTGGCAGGATACGCCATCCCCGGATCGGGTCGCGTCATTGCTTGATGTTCGGCCCCTGCCGGCTTGACCGGATTTTTCTTTGCATTCCCCGCCACTTGGCGCAATAGCGGCGTCGGCGAGAAAAAATTGCGATTGCAAAATTGATTTAGGTCAACTAGCATGATGGCGCCTTGTCATTGCCCGGGCGCATCGCGGGAAGGGGCGTCGGCTAAGGAAACCATGGGGTTGGAGGTCATTATGCCAACAGTCGCGAAGCATTCTGCAACGTATGGGATACCGGGATGAACGGGCCGGATGTGCATGCCCCGATCCTGTGTTCCGATTGCGGTATCTACCAGTTGTGCCTGCCCACCGGCATCGGTCAGGCGGATATCGAACTCCTGGACAAAATCGTCAAGAACCGCCGCATCTTCAAGCGTGGCGAGTACCTGTTCCGTCTCGGCCACCCTTTCCATTCTGTCTATGCCCTGCGTAGCGGCTCGGTGAAATCCTATGTCCTGATGGACGATGGCCGGGTGCAGATCACCGGCTTCCACATCGCCGGCGAACTGCTGGGGCTGAACGCCGTGAATACCCGCCTTTACAACTGCGAGGCGCGGGCCCTGGAGACCACCTCGGTGTGCGAGATTCCCTTCGACCGCCTGGAGGAGTTGGGGCAGCAGATACCGTCCCTCCAGTATCAGATGCTGCGCGTGATGAGCCAGGAGATCGCCTACAATCAGGAACTGATGCTGCTGTTGGGTAAAAAGAATGCCGACGAACGGCTGGCGACTTATCTGATCGGCCTGTCGTCCCGCTTCGCCAAGCGCAGTTATTCGTCCACTGAATTCAATCTCAGCATGTCCCGCAGTGATATCGGCAATTACCTCGGGATGGCGGAAGAGACGGTATGCCGCGTCCTGGCGCGCTTCGAGCAGGAGGGGCTGATCTCCATGCAGCGCCGCCTGGTAAGACTTAGGGACATCGACCGTTTGGCTACCGTGGCCCAGGGAAACGGGAAAGCCGAATCTCCTAGTTCTGCGGTAGGAAAACGGCCGGAATCTCCCGTCCATGCTCGCAAAAAGCAGGTTGGTTGACCTGCGTCAGGGTTTTTTTGCCTGAATCGGATTAAATTAGTACCGTTGTACCAAAGTGCACGGCGTGTGTCTTTTAACACATCGCGCCCGACCAGGTGGGCTCAAGGTTTCAAGGGGAGGCTGTCCGGGTGTGGCTGGGTGTGGCCGGTACATGGGGAAAAGCTTAAGGCTTTAATCTTTCAAGGAGGAAATTATGGCAGCAGTGGGAACTGCAACACTCGAACAGTACAATTACGATATTGTTCGAAAATTCTCGATCATGGCCTTGTTCTGGGCGGTTATCGGGATGGCGATGGGTGTGTTCATCGCTTCTCAGTTGGCCTGGCCCGTTCTTAACCTGGATCCGTGGTTCACCTTTGGCCGTTTGCGCCCGATCCACACCGGCGGCGTGATTTTCGGTTTCGGTGGTTGCGCCCTGTTTGCCACCAGTTATTACGTGGTTCAGCGTACTTGTCAGGCCCGTCTGTTCGGCGATGGCTTGGCTTCCTTTACCTTCTGGGGGTGGCAGTTGATCATCGTTCTGGCGGCCAGCAGCTATGTGCTGGGCTACAGCCAGGGCAAGGAATACGCTGAGATGGAATGGCCGATCGACCTGCTGATCACCGTGGTGTGGGTGGCCTACATCGTGGTGTTCGTCGGTACCGTGATGAAGCGCAAGCAACCGCACATCTACGTGGCCAACTGGTTCTACATCGTGTTCCTGCTGGCCGTGGCGCTGCTGCACCTGGGCAACAGCCTGGCGATTCCGGTGAGCCTCACCACCATGAAGTCCTACTCCCTGTTCTCCGGTGCCCAGGACGCCATGATTCAATGGTGGTACGGCCACAATGCGGTGGGCTTCTTCCTGACCGCCGCCTTCCTCGGCATGATGTATTACTTCGTGCCCAAGCAGGCAGGCCGTCCGATCTATTCCTACCGTCTGTCCATCATCCACTTCTGGGCGCTGATCTTCCTGTACATGTGGGTGGGCG
>JAGUYQ010000113.1 GCA_020061285.1 Betaproteobacteria bacterium | reverse complement strand
TGGGTCTGGCCGCTGGCGATGACTTGCTGGTGGGGGCAATGCTCGCCGTTGAGATGGCAAGGCACCGGCGAATGGTGCGACACCTCGTAGCAGCGCATGCCGACGATACTCCGGCGGCTTACGCCATAGGCTTCGCAATAGGCTTGATTGGCTGCAAGAATGCGGTAATCGGGACCAATCAATACAAAGGGATTCTCCTGTATATCAATCAACGATTGAACTTCCAGCGGCAATTCAGCCATTCTCGTCACCTTTGTCATGACAACATGACATGACAGTATACGCACATTCCATTACACACGTAAGCCTCTGACAAACCAGGGGCAACGTTGGCCCATAAAAATATCGCAATCGAGATTCTTCGTTTCGCCATTAATCCAGCCATGACATTATGTCATACATCAACAGACACTAACATTCTAAGTGACTGTATAGAATATATAATTACTTTGGCACGCTAGTTGCTACGATGAATGGTCATTGTTCCTGGTGCATTGTGAATAACAAACGGAGGGAGCCGCGTGGCTGAATCGAACTGGAAACTAGAGCCCGGTGCAGCATGGACGAAAACACCGTCGCCCGAGTTGCCATGATCGCCTGCGCCCCCAAATCCGTATCCATGTACGCGGGGCCAGCCTCCGACGAGAGCGGCAGTAAAGTTCAGGAATTCAAGCAGCCGATGGACGATAACCCTGAGGCCCAGGACAATTTTTATCAACCGACACCCCCCACTCAACCCACTTGCTTGGAGAAAATCTAATGGCACATATCGTTATCATGGGTGCAGGCATTGGCGGCATGTCCGCAGCGTACGAAATGCAGGAAAACGTCCGCGCCAACGACAAGGTCACCGTCATTTCCAGTTCCGAAAATTTTTCCTTTACCCCCTCCAACCCCTGGGTAGCAGTAAATTGGCGCACTAAGGAAGACATCCAGTTTCCCATTGCGCCCTATTTCGAGCGCAAGAACATCGGCTTCATCGCCACCCCCGCCAAGCGCGTGCATCCGGAGAAGAACCAAGTGGAGCTGACGGACGGCCGCTTCATCGACTACGACTACCTGATGATCACCACCGGCCCCCGCCTGGCCTTCGAAGAAGTCGAAGGCCTTGGCCCCGATCACAACACCCACTCCATCTGCACCACGGAACACGCGGTCGAAGCCGGCAAGGACTGGGAAAGCTTCGTCAAGGATCCCGGCCCCATCATTTGCGGCGCCGCTCCCATGGCCTCCTGCTTCGGCCCGGCCTACGAATTCGCCTTCATCATGGACACCGACCTGCGTAAGCGCAAGATCCGCAACAAGGTGCCCATCACCTACGTAACCCCCGAACCCTACATCGGCCACCTCGGCCTGGGGGGCGTGGGCGACTCCAAGGGCCTGCTCGAATCCGCCATGCGCGAGCGCCACATCAAATGGATCACCAACGCCAAGGTCACTAAGGTCGAAGCCGGCAAGATGTTCGTAGCCGAGCACGACGAAGCCGGTGTATTGAAAAAGGAACACGAACTGCCCTTCAAGTACGGCATGATCCTGCCCGCGTTCAAGGGCGTTGACGCCGTCATCGGCATTGAAGGCCTGGCCAACCCCCGCGGCTTCACCCTGATCGACGAGTACCAGCGCAACCCCAAATACCACAACATTTACTCCGCCGGCGTCTGCGTGGCCATTCCCCCCGTGGAAGCCACCCCGATACCCACCGGCGCCCCCAAGACCGGCTACATGATCGAGACCATGGTCACCGCCGCCGTGCACAACATCCGCAACGTCCTGGACGGCAAGGAGCCAGACCAAAAGGCCACCTGGAACGCCATCTGCCTCGCCGACTTCGGCGACACCGGCGCCGCCTTCGTCGCCCTTCCGCAAATCCCGCCCCGCAACGTCAACTGGTACAAGGAAGGCAAGTGGGTGCACTTGGCCAAGGTAGCCTTCGAGAAGTACTTTATCCGCAAAATGAAAAAGGGCACCACCGAGCCGTTGTATGAGAAATACGTGCTCGGCACCCTCGGCATCAAGAAACTCAAGTAATCGCGTTACAAGCGGTTCTGGCATCGGTGACGGCGCCAGAACCCGAATAACGAAGAAGAGGAGACCCCTATGTATAAGAAATTCGCTTTGATCACCTTGCTCATGTTTGGTCTTGGCGCCCTCCCCTCCCACGCCTCCGACGCCGGAACGAAAATCCTGCTGGCGGAAAGCGGCGACGACGCTTCCAAAACAGACAACCCCAAGGACAAAGCTCCTGACAGCAACGCCGACGAAAAGAAAAAAGACGAAAAGAAAAAAACCGGCGAGAAGAAAAGCGGCGGCGAAGAGCCGAATTGCGAGTAGCACCGAATTCGCTTTGTTCGTTGCATGACGGGCAAACGGATATCAGTCACACCAACTGATCCATACCATCAATAATGAGGAGGAAGACGATGAAAATGACGAAATTGATTGCATCCACCGTCCTGCTGGCTGGCGCGTTCCTGGCAGGCTCGGCTGCGGCCGAAGACAAGCTGGAAGTGGGCATCACTCCCACCATGGGCTCCGTCGAAGTGATGCACAACGGCAAAGCGGTCGCCATCATGCGCAACCAGGACCAAAACGCCACGGTGAACCCCGCCTTCGCGAAAACGTCCCGCAAGTGCCCGCCCTTCTGCATCCAGCCCATCAGCCTGGCTCCCGGCGTGGAAACCATCGGCGAAGTGGAAATGATCCACTACCTGAAGAAAGTTAGCGATGGCGACAAGAGCCTGCTGGTGGTCGATTCCCGCACCCCGGACTGGGTGGAAAAGGGCATGATCCCCGGCGCGATCAACATCCCCTACACCGACCTGGATACCAAGCAGAACCAGCTCAAGGCAGAGGAAGTGCTGGAGAAGCAATTCGGCGTGAAAGTGCTGGATATCGGCAAATACGACTTCAAGAAAGCCAAGACCCTGGTGCTGTACTGTAACGGCATGTGGTGCGGCCAATCCCCCACCAACATCAAGTTCCTGCTCTCCATCGGCTACCCCGCCGACAAGATCAAGTGGTACCGCGGCGGCATGCAGGACTGGGAAATCCTGGGCCTGACCACCGCCAAGCCCTAATCGCTACCAATAAGAAGAAGGTGTAAGCCTGAGGGCGGCGTCAGCCGCCCTTTTTTATTCCCAGAACAGTTCAGCCGGATAGTTACGCACAGCATC
>JAGUYQ010000269.1 GCA_020061285.1 Betaproteobacteria bacterium | reverse complement strand
TGGCTGTTCGGCTGCGTTTGCTTGCTGCCCCTCACCCGCGCTGACGCGCACCCTCTCCCGGAGGGAGAGGGTTTCCATGCTGCGGAGTGGGGATTTTCCCCTCTCCCCGCGGGAGAGGGGCCAGGGGTGAGGGACGGTGGTGGCTATGGGCAGGGCGGTTGTTTACGTGGGGTTTTGAAGTGCTTCCCCTCTACACCGCCGAGTAGCGCAGGCGGGCCGGGGGCCGTCGGCTGAGGGTGTTTGAGGCCGCGAGTTCCAGCCGCCCGGTTCGGCGAGCAACGCAGGGAACCCCCGGAGGGGGCGGTGTAGTGGGGTCGCTTTTTCTTTGGTTAGCTTTCTTTTGGCGAAGCAAAAGAAAGTAACTAGCTGTCGGGCTACCCCCGACACCCAAATAACAGCGCGAAGCGCACAAACTGATGAGTACAACACAAGGAGTTGATCGAATGTCCGACCCGAAGCAAAAAGCCCAATTCATGCTCGGCAACGCCATCCTCGCGGTGTGCATGCTGATGCTGATGTTCATGGGCACCCTCTGGCAGCACCTGGGGCCGATGGCGATGGTGTTGTGGGTGGTGCTGGCGGCGGCGGGGGTTTATTTTGTCATGCAGGACAAGCGGGACCAGAATCTGCCGGATTGAGGCAGTCCCGGTTGAAGGGTGGTTGGGAATGGGCGCGGCAGGCCGCAAACAAGAGCGTTTAGCGCAAATCCCGGCTATGGGGTGAACAGGCAGTTCCACGGAGGGGAAACAATGGCAAACAACGCGTACAAACACGGCAATCAAACCGGCACTCTGTGCCCCCAGGAGATGCAGCGCCTGCTGCGGGTGGCGGTGGCGGCCCATTGGCTGACGGAAGAAGCGGAGCAGGAGATCGCCGAGGCTTTCGAGTCCGTCGAGCATTGGCTGGACAGCTTCGTCCGCCTGCACGAACGCGCCCTCGTCCAAAGGTAGGGGCGGATGCCGCGGAGCGTGCAGGAGCTTGAGTTTGCCCTGGAGGGGGAGTTCGTCGAACTGAACCAGTTGCTCAAGCTGGCGGGCCTGTGCTCCAGCGGCGGCGCCGGCAAGGCGCTGGTGGCGGAGGGCGTGGTGTCGGTGGACGGCGCGGTGGAATTGCGCAAGACGTGCAAAATCCGCGCCGGCCAGGTGGTCGGCGTGGGGGATGTGCGCATCCGGGTGGTGGGATGAGCGCCCGCCCCTACGGGACGGGCCTGTCGTCAGGCGTAGGTGTTGACGATGTTGCCGGATTCGCCTTCGGCCGCTTGGGCTTGGGGTGTTTCCTGGCTTTCCTGGGCGGCGGATTCGCCGGCTTCGTTGCTGCGGCTCGCTTGGCGGGCCTGGGTTTGGGCCGAGCTTGCCAGGTTGAGGGCGGCGGGGTTGGTGCCGATGCTGTTGATGCTCATGGTTAGTCCTTTGTCGAAGGGGGTGTCAGGGCCGGTGTGCGGGTGTAGTGCCGTGGCGGTGTCCCCGTTCGATGAGTGCACCCTTGCAGAGTAGGTGGCAATACTTACTGCCGCCTGACAAAGGGTAAGGTTTTTGAATTGGATTGGAGCCGCAATGAACCATTACCACATCGCTTTCGTCGATAACGAGGGCGACTTCTATTCCGCTTCGGTGGAAACCCCCGCCGACCTGTTCACCTCCGAGGGTATCGACGAAATGGCCATGGAACTGGCCGAGCGTCTGGACCAGGACGAACCGGTGGCAATCATGAACGTCATTCCCCTCAAGTCCTAGCGGGCGGGAGGGGTAGAGGGGAGCGCGATGCAACAGACGCTGAATAGCCTGGATACCGCTTCGTTGCGCCTCGAGCTGGCGCGCCTGCGGGCCGAGCGGCAGCCTTTGCTGAAGCTGGCGGCGGCGGCCTGCATGCTGATCCACGACCTGGACGACGATACCCTGGAAACCTTCGAGTCCGCCGAGTTGCTGGCGGATTGCCTGCGCCGCATGCCGGAGGACGTGGTGCACGAGGCGATGCGCCTGTGCCGGTTGGAGAGCTAGGATAAAAATTGCCGTCGGCGGAAACTCGGCGGGCGTCCGGCAATCAAATCAACAAAAACCAGAGTGCAACGACCATCAAAGGAGGTGAACATGCGCGATGTATACGATTATGTGCGGCGGTTGATCTATGCGGTGTTGCTGTGCCCGGTGGCGGCGGCGGGGTGGATCGGATTCGGCCTGTCCGGCTTCAGCATCGGCGGATTCCTGGCTTTCCTGGGGTCCCTGGGCCAGCATTACGCGGCCCTGGACGCCGATGGCCGGGCGTCCTTCGTGTTCCAGGTGTATGCGGGCTGGGCGGTGCTGGCTTTCGTCTTCCTGCTGGTGTCCTTCGTGGTGAACCCGCCCCGCTTTCGTTATGAGCTGAAGGAAGAGGGCGACCACAAGGTGGTGTCGGTGGTGAAATAGCCTATTCTGGGCTGTGTGCTGCAAGGCCGGACATCCCGGCCTTTTTTATTGTTGTCTTGCCGGGGTTGCTAGGGCAAGCATTGGGGGCAGGCTTGTTCCGCCGCCGCCAGGGCGGCCATGTCTTCCTGGCTGAGGGGGCGGTAGCAGTAGTAGCCCTGAATCGCGTCGCATCCCATGGCCCGCAGGGAGGAAAGCTGCTCGCTGGTTTCGACCCCTTCGGCCACCACTTTCAACTCGAGGGTGCGGGCGATGGCCAGCATGGCCTCCACCAGTTTGGTGTCGCTGGCGTCTTCCGGCATGTCCTTGATGAAGGAGCGGTCCACTTTCAGCTTGTCGAGGGGGAAGGACTTGAGGTAGGACAGGCTGGAGTAGCCGGTGCCGAAATCGTCGAGGGACAAGCGCACCCCCAGTTTGCGCAGGGAGTTCATGAGGTCCAGCACGTCGCTTTCCTGGCGCATGACTACGCTCTCGGTCAATTCCAGTTCCAGCAGGTAGGCGGGGAGGCCGCTTTCCTTCAGGGCGATTTTGACTTCCTCCACCAGGGCGGGGCGGAATTGAAGGGAGGAGATGTTGACCGCGATGCCCAGGGGGCGGCTCCGGCCCCGGCTCCAGTCCTGGGCCTGCTTGCAGGCTTCCCGCAGTACCCAGGCGCCGATGGGGATGATGAGGCCCGAGGCCTCCGCCACCGGGATGAAATGGAGGGGGGAGATGCTCCCCCGTTGGCTGTCCTGCCAGCGCAGCAGGGCTTCCACGCCGATAAGGGTGCAGTCCGACAGGGATATCTGGGGTTGGTAGTGCAGGTACAGGTCGCCGCTTTCGAAGGCTTGGCGCAGGCGGGTTTCCAGGGCCAGGTGCTCGGCGGCAACGGAGTCGATGTGGGGGTCGAAGAAACGGAAACCGTGGCGGCCCGCTCTCTTGGCCGCCAGCATGGCCATGTCGGCGCTTCGGATCAGGGATTCGATGGTGTCCCCGTCCTGGGGGTAGAGGGCGATGCCGATGCTCACCGAAACGGTGAGTTCCTGCCCGTCGATGACGAAGGGGCGGGAAAGGGTTTCCTGGATTTTTTGCGCGACGCGGGAGGCGGCTTCTTTTTCGTGCAGTTCCGGCAGCACGGCGAGGAACTCGTCTCCTCCCAGGCGCCCGATGGTGTCGCTTTCCCGCATCAGCCCCCGCAGCCGTTCCGCGATGCGCACCAGCAGTTCGTCGCCGATGCCGTGGCCGAGGGTGTCGTTGATGGCCTTGAAGCGGTCCAGGTCGATGAACAGCAGGGCCGCCTCGTCGCCGTGGCGGTGGGCTATGGCGATGGCCTGTTCCAGACGGTCGGCAAGCAGGCGGCGGTTGGGCAGTTCCGTGAGGGGGTCGTGCATGGCGTAGAAGGCGATTCTTTCCTCCACCTGCTTGCGTTCGGTGATGTCGCGCACCACGGCGAGCAACCGCTGCTGGCCGGCGATGGCCGTGGCGCGCAGGCTGACTTCCACCCAGAAAAGCTCGCCGTCGGTACGGCGCGCCTGCCACTCGAATATCTGCGGGCCTTCCTGCAAGACCTTATTGCTCCACTCCTGAACTTCGTTGCCGCTGTATGGGGGAATGCCACTGGCGAGCTCGTCTATCGTGGTTTTCAGGGCGTCTTCGTAGCGGATGCGGTACATCTCCAGCATGCGCTGATTGACGTCGAGAATGGCCCCGGTGGCCGCATCGTGGACGAAGATGGCGTCGTTGGCGGCGTTGAAGACTTGGCGGTAGTTTTCCTCGCTGGCCTTGAGCGCCTCCTGGGCCTGGAGACGCTCCCGGTATTCCGTGGTGAGGGCTTCCGCCTGCTGAGACACTTTTTTCTGGAGCAGGCGGTTCCACGCCACCACCGCCAATCCCGCCGCGAGAACCGTAGCCAGGGTGGTGAGGAGGGCGATGAGGGCCTCGCGGTTGAGCAGGCTGTAGGATCTGCTTTCCAGGTGGATCCAGCGCTGGGCGATGGCTTGGCGCTCGTCTTTGGAGATGGAGGTGAGGCCTTTGGCCAGGATGCGGTTGAGCATCGGCCAGTCGCTGCGGGAGGCGATGTACAGGGCGTTGGGTTTTCCCGAGTCGCCGGCCAAGCGCAGGTTGGCGATGCCGTATTTCTCGATGAGGTGGGAGGCGATGGCCAGGTTGACCACGGTGGCGTCCGCCCTGCCGAAGGACACATCCCGCAGGGCCGTCAGATCGTCCGTGACGGGTTGCACGCGAATGTCGGGAAACTGGGCGCGGATATGCTCGTCCAGGGCGTTGCTCTGGGTCAGGGCGACTTGCCAGCCGGCCAAGTCGGCAAGGTTCAGGGAGCCGTGGACATCCTCGCGGGTGATGATGACATTCGGGATGTCCAGAATGGGGGGTGAAAAAAGCAGGAACTCGTTGCGGGAGGGGGTTTTCTGGGCTGCGCCGATGATGTCCACTTCCCGGTTGCGCGCCATTTTGATGACCTCGTCCCAGGAGGGGGCCTGGACCACCTCGAACTTGATTCCCAGGCGGGCTTCGATCAAGCGGTAGTAATCCGCCACCAAGCCTTTATAGCGGCCCTGCGGGTCGAAATACTCGATGGGGGGGAAGTTGGGGTCGGGGGCGAGGCGAATGCGCGGGTGCTGTTGCAGCCAGGCTTTTTCCTCCGCGTTCAGGGGGACGAGAGAAGGGGAGACGGCACGCAGCCACAGCAGTGCGGCGAGGGTTGCGAATAGCGCTGCCAGTAGTAGCCATGTTGCGGAAATGCGTTTCAGCCGGAATGACATGGGAAGGCCACACCCTTGAACGGCGATTGGGGATTCCGAATGATTCTACCCCCTTTTCGCGGGAAGAGGGCTGGTGGCTGGCCTAGGCGGCGCTGTAGTCGTCGGCGAGAATCTTGGGCGCCCGGTCGAGGTGGTAGAGGATCGGAATCAGCGCCACGGTGGCCAGGACCATGAAATGGGGGCCGAAGAGCCAGAACACCAAGGGCACCATGAAGTAGTAGGCGCGCATGCCGATGCTGTAGAACTTGCCCGCCCGGTTGAGATGGACGGCGACGTGGGCCGGGGAGATGGACTTGTGGTTGAGATTGAGGGGCACGTTGAGCATATAGCCTACGTGGTTGTAGATGCGCACCGACATGGAAAAGGCGAAAAAGGCGATGAACAGGTCCAGCAGCATCACCAGCAGCTTGAGCAGCCACATTTCGGTGTGCTTGGCGCCGATGGCGTTGAGGGTGTGCCACGTGCCTTCCAGCTTGTCCCCCTGGCCGCTGAGGGACAGCACTCCCATGATCAGCAGCACCGCGGTGGAAGCGAGAAAGGTGGCCGCCATGGTGGAGTTGCGCAGGGTTTGCACGCCAAGGATGTCCTTGCCGTTTCTCATGATGTTTTCCACCCAGGCGGTGCGGGCGATGGCGTTCACCGCCTGCACGGTATAAGCCGGGTTGTTTTTGACCTTGCGCCGCAGGAACAGGTGGTAGGCGGCGAGAAGCAGGGCGCAAAGGATGAAGCTCAGCAGGTCGGCGCCGTAGAGGGAATAGAAAGACATGGGTATTGCCTTGGAGGGGTTATGGGGGTTACTGGCGGCTTGCCGCTTTTGCCTTGCCGGCCCAATACTCCGCCGTTTTCGGGTCGGCGGCGACGCCGTCCAGGCCCTGGCGGTAGATGTGGGCGAGGCTTTTCATGGCCATGACGTGGCCGTTGTTCGCCGCCTGCTTGAACCAGTAAAGGCTTTTCTCGTAGTCTGGCCTTGTCCCGAGGGTGCCGCTTTCGTAGCGGATGGCGAGCTGGTACTGGGCTTCGGCGTCGCCGTCCTCGGCCAGCTTGCGGATATGGGGCTTGCGCTGGAAGAAGTTTTCTTCCACTTCGTAGCCGATGTTCTCCATGAAGTGCAGGAAGCGAATGGCGTCTTCGTAGCCCTGGGCGGCCGACTTGGCCAGCCAGTTGCCGGCGATGGCGCGGTCATGGGCGGAGTTGCTGCGGCTGTGGTAAATCGTTCCCATCAGGTACTGGGCTTCGCTGTTGCCTTCGACGGCGGCGCGTTTCAGCCACTCTTCGGCCTTGGTTTCGTTTTTCTCCACGCCCTCGCCGTTGAGGTACATCTTGCCAAGGAGCAGTTGGGCCTGGATATTCCCCCGGTTGGCGGCCTTTTCGCGCCAGTCGGCGGCCAGCTTGGGGTTCTTCGTCACCCCTCGGCCCTGGGCGTAGAGGTCGCCGAGCATTTTCTGGGCATAGCCGTTGCCCTGTTCCGCCGCCTGCTCGAACCAGTAGGCGGCGAGCTTGTCGTTCTTGGCGTAGCCGCCGTCGCCGTTGAGGTACATCACCGCCAGCAGAACTTGGGAACCGTCGTTGCCCCGTTGGGCGGCGGTGGCGATCATTTTGGCTTCCGCCGGTGTCATGGCGGCGGCGGGAAGGGCGAAGAGCAGGGCGGAAACCAGGAAAATGGCGGCGCTGGCGAGCTTGTGCATGATGGGCGTGTCCTGCGGGTGGAACCGGGGAAGACCATGATAAGCGTATATGTCCTTCTCCTTCAAGGAAACGAAGGCTCCCGCCCGGCTGCGGAGTATAATCCGGCCCATGAACTATATGG
>JAGUYQ010000209.1 GCA_020061285.1 Betaproteobacteria bacterium | reverse complement strand
GGTGCTGCGCACGGAAACCGCCGCCCTCGCAGCCCTGGCGGCGATGCAGGCCCTGTGGGGCGACTTCTGATCACCACGACAGTTGCGCACAAGCCGATTACGCAGTAAATTCATGGCGTAATAAACCATTATTCAAGCCAAGGCTGAACTATGCCCGCCAAACCCCCGTCCATCGGCGCCGCCTTCATCCGGCCGGAGACTTTCCTCGACGTCTTCGTCCAGTGGTTCCGTTCCGCCACGCCCTATATCCACGCCTTCCGCGGCAAGACCTTCGTCGTCGCCTTCGGCGGCGAGGTGGTGAGCGACGGCCAGTTCATTTCCCTCGCCCACGATCTCAACCTCCTCAACAGCCTGGGAGTGCGGCTGGTGCTGGTCCACGGCGCCCGGCCCCAGGTGGAGGAGGAACTCACCGAGCGGGGGGCGAACATCCAGTATGTGAACAACCTGCGGGTCACCGATCCGCAAGCCCTCACTTGCGTCAAGGAGGCCGCCGGCCTGGTGCGGGTGGAAATCGAGGCCCTGCTCTCCATGGGGCTGGCCAACTCGCCCATGGCGGGGGCCGATATCCGGGTGGCCAGCGGCAACTTCGTCACCGCCAAGCCCATGGGGGTGGTGGAAGGCGTGGATCTCCAGCATACCGGCGAGGTGCGCAAGATCGACGTGGTCGGCATCAACCGCCGCCTGGAACAGAACGACATCGTCGTCCTCCCTCCCATCGGTTACTCCCCCACCGGAGAAATCTTCAACCTGACGGTGGAGGACGTGGCCACCAGCGCCGCCATCGCCCTGGACGCGGAAAAGCTGGTGTTTCTCATGGACGCCGATGGCGTGCGCAACAAGAAAGGGGAACTGCTGCGGGAGCTGCCCCTGAAGGAAGCGCGCAAGCTGCTCCGGAACGACAAGGGCCAACCCGAGGACGTGAACATCTTCCTCCCCTGCGCCATCCGCGCCTGCGAGAACAGCGTCGCCCGCACCCACCTGATCAGCCGCCACACCGACGGGGCCCTGCTGATGGAACTGTTCACCCACGACGGCATCGGCACCATGGTTTCCGAAGCGCCCCTGGAAACCCTGCGCCAGGCCAGCATCGACGACGTGGGCGGCATCCTCCGCCTCCTCGAACCCCTGGAGGCGGACGGCACCCTGGTGCGCCGTTCCCGGGAGCTGCTGGAAATGGAGATCGAGCGTTTCTACGTTCTCGACCACGACGGCATCATCATCGGCTGCGCCGCCCTCTACCCCTTCCCCGAGGAAGGAGCGGCGGAACTCGCCTGCCTGGTGGTACACCCCTCCTACCGGGACGGTGGTCGGGGCGAGACCCTGCTCGAGTTCACCGAGGACAGCGCACGGGAGGCCGGCGTCCAGCGTCTGTTCGTGCTCACCACCCGGACCGCCCACTGGTTCCTGGAACGGGGCTTCACCGAGGCGGGCGTGGACGCCCTGCCGGCCAAGAAACGGGAACTGTACAACTACCAGCGGCGGTCGAAGGTTTTTGTAAAACCACTGTAAGCTTGCGGTAACATACGCAAAAATAGCGCATTTAGAGGAATTCCCATGTTCGTCCCCACTTTTTTCCGGGACCGGCTCATTTTCGGCTTTACGGGCCGACTGATCGTCTTGCTGCTGGCGTTGCTCTCCCCTGCCGCCTTCGCCGGCCAAGCCGCAAAGCCCCTGGAATTCGGGGTTTTTCCCAACCTCAGCGCCCGCACCGTGGTCACGATGTACCAGCCCCTGCGGGCCTACCTGGAAAAACAGCTCGGCCGGCCGGTGAACATCTATACCGCTCCCACCTTCAAGGCCTTCGTCGAGCGCTCCCTGAAACGGGAATACGACCTGATGCTGGCGGCCCCCCACTTCTCCCGCCTGGCCGAGACCGACGCCGGCTATATCCCCCTGGCGGTCTATTCCCGCGAACTGCGCGCCATCCTGGTGGTGCCCAAGGGCAGCCCGTATAAATCCGTCGCCGATCTCAAGGGCGAATCCGTCGCCGTCCCGGATTCCCTGGCCCTGATGTCCATGTTCGCGGTGCAGATGCTGCGGGACAACGGCCTCACCCCCGGCAAGGACGTGTTCCTGGTCAACGTCCGCGGCCACGACAATGCCGTGCTGTCGGCCATCCACGGCGAAAGCGCGGCGGCGGCCACCTCCGCCGCCCCCCTGGGGCAGATGCCCGACGACGTGAAAAACCGGGTGAGGGTTCTCGCCACCTCCGACAAGGTTCCCCACCAGGCCTTCATGGCCAGCCCCAAACTCCCCCCCGCCGAGGTGGAGCGGCTACGCCAATTGCTGCTGGAATTCGCCCTTACCCCGGAGGGCCGCGCCTTCCTGGAAACCAACAAGTTCGGCGGCCTGCGCCCCATTGCCGCAGGGGAACTGAAGCAGCTCGACCCCTATGCGGCGGAGGCCCGGAAAATCCTGGGAATCCGCTGATGCCCCGCCTACTTCCCACCGCCTCCCTGCGGTTGAAACTGGTCTTCGCCAGCGTGCTGGTGGAAGTCGTCATGCTGTTCCTGCTGGTAAGCAACAGCGTGCGGCTGATCGAATCCCACCTGGTGGACCAGGCCAGCCTGCGCCTGACGGAAGTCAAGGCCCTGCTCAACGCTTCCCTCGCCGCCCCCCTTGCCGCGCGGGACTACTCCACCCTGCGAGAAATCCTGGACGAAAACCGCCGGGAGAAAGGCATCGTCTACCTGGTTCTATCCGACGACAGCGGCAAGGTGGTTGCCGCCAGCGGCTGGGACGTGCAGCGCCCTCTCCCGGCCGTGGACCAGAGCCTGGCCGACAACGGCCGCGGCCGCTTCGATACCGAAATGCCCCTGGAACTGGCGGGACAGCGGTACGGCACGCTGCGTTTCGGCATCTCCACCCATTTCCTGGAAAATGCAAAATTCCACCTGTTGGAGCAAAGCCTGCTGATCGCCGCCGGCGAAGTCTTGTTGACCGTGGCCCTGCTGGTGCTCCTCGGTTTCTGGCTCACCCGCCATTTGACCATTCTCACCCGTGCCAGCGAATCGGTGGCCGCCGGCGACTTCAACGTCGATTTGCCCGTAAGCAGCCGCGACGAAGTGGGCCAGCTCACCGCCACCTTCAACACCATGGCCGGCGCCATCCGCTCCCGCATCGACGCCCTGCAACGGTCCGAGGAAAAACAACGGCAATACCTGAAGGAGTCCCAGCAGGAGCATGCCCGCCTCAGCGCCCTGCTTTCCGCCATGAACGTGGGCATTCTCTTCGTTTCCGCCGACGACAAAGTGCTCTACCACAACCCGGCCTTCCTGCGCATCTGGATCATCAGCGAAAAGGAAGACCTGGTCGGCAAGCCGGTAACCCAGGTGCTGGACCATTCCGCCAACGTCCTGGCCCGCCCCGACCATTTTTCCAAGCACCTGCTGCGGGTGGCCGGCACCCACGAGGTGAGCGACTCTTTCGAAATCCACATGGCCGACGGCCGGGTGGTCAATCAGTTCACCTATCCGGTGCGGGATACGGACGGGCGCTTCATCGGCCGCCTGTGGGTGTACGAGGACGTCACCCTGGAACGGCAGACCGCCGAGCAGTTGATCTACCTGGCGGAGCGGGACTCCCTCACCGGCCTGTTCAACCGCCACCGCTTCCAGGAGGAACTGGAGCGCATGCTGGCGGACGCAGACCGCCGCCGCTCCAATTGCGCCCTGCTGTTCTTCGACCTGGACGAGTTCAAGTTCATCAACGACACCTTCGGCCACCGGGCCGGGGACACGGTGCTGATCCGCATCGCCGGAGAAGTGGGCACCCTGGTGCGGCGCAACGAAATGTTCAGCCGCCTGGGAGGCGACGAGTTCGCCGTCCTGGTCCAGGACGTCACCGAAGCGGAACTGGCGGAGTTCGCCGAGCGTATCGTGCGGGCCGTGTCCCAGATACCCTTCAGCTTCGAGGGACAGAACCTGCGCCTCACCACCAGCGTCGGCATCGCCCTTTACCCCCTGCATGCCAACAATACCGAGGATTTGGTGGCCCACGCCGATACCGCCATGTACCAGGCCAAGGAGTCGGGCAAGAACACATGGCGCATCTACCGCCCGGACCTGGACAGCTCCCGCGCCATGGTCACCCGCCTGTCGTGGAACGACCGCCTGTCCCACGCCCTGGAAAACGGCTTGATGCGCCTGCACTTCCAGGGCGTGTACCGGGCGACGGACAGCTCCCTGTCCCACCTGGAGGCCCTGGTGCGCATGGTGGACAAGGACAACCCCGAGCACATCATCATGCCCGGCCACTTCATTCCCTTCGCCGAGAAAAGCGGCAAAATCCGCGACATCGACCGCTGGGTGATCCTGGCCTGCATCGAATTGCTGGCCGCCTCCCCCGACAACCCGCCGATCGCTGTGAACATCTCCGGCCGCTCCTTCGACGACCCCACCCTGCCGCGCTATATCGCCGAGCAACTGGCCCATCACCAGGTGCAGCCCCGGCGGCTG
>JAGUYQ010000128.1 GCA_020061285.1 Betaproteobacteria bacterium | reverse complement strand
GGAGGCAACGGTTTTATGGGAGTTGTCCATTTCTGCTCCTGTTGTTTAGCGGGCATGCAAAGTGGTTTGCCCTCGCAGCAAGGCATCCAGCAAGGGGTAGCTGTTCACCGTTACCCCCCGGCTTTCCAGTTGCTGGCGCACCGTGTCCGGGCGGGGGGAATACACCGCCAGGCGTTCCGCCGGCCAGCGCGCCAACTTGTCGATCACGGCCTTGTTTACCTTGGGGCAGAGCAGCACGGCCACTTGCCCATCGCCTGCCACCTGCTCCACCAGGCTGTCCTTGGGCAAGGGGGCGCACACGCTGGCCACCCGGCTCTCCCGCAGGGCCAGGAGGCGGAAGGCGTGCTCCGGCACCGCGTCGTAGCTGATATCGGCCAGTTCCACCAAGTCCAGTTGCAGGTAGGCGAAAGTGCCGCCCAGGCCCGGTTTGGCGCCATAACCCTCCATTACCCGGCGCATGCGCTCGGCGCACACGTCCCGGCACAGGTTCTTGTGGGGCTCCTTGGCGGTGGCCTCGGTGCTGGAGCAGAGGATGAAACTGCGGTTTCCGCCGTCCTCGGCGTTGAGCTCCAGCACCGCCTGGCCGGTGGTGCCGGAGCCGGCGAAGAAGTCGAGAACGATGTCGCCTGGCTGGGAAGCCTGGACAAGGAGTGCCTTTATGAGAGAAGGTGGCTTGGGATAGGGGAATGCTTTGCCGCCCATCAACTCCTTGATCTCTTTGGAACCTTCCTCGGTGGTCCCTACGATGGGCATGTTCAAGCCTTCGGCAACCGTTTCGGCTTCCTGCTTGGGAGTCAGCCAAGAGGAAATGGGCTGGTTCTCGTTCTTTAGCCCCTCCTTGAAGCGTTTGAACGCCGGTCGTCCATAGCCAATTTTTTTTCCTAGCCAGAAATCAAGGTCGGGCATCCCCTCAAACAGCAGGGGGGTGTTCCCACTCATGGGTACGTCCTTGCGGGCGATGGCTTTCAGTAGCTCTTCCTTCGTCTTGAAAACCTCGATGCGCTGGCTAGGCGGGAACCAGATCAACTTCTTGGTGATGAGGTCTTCGATGGTGTCACCCCGAATTTTCTGACCCTCCTTGAGCCGGTCTTTGGAGGCATAGGCCCAAACACGTTGCGGGTTGCAAGGATAATAGGTGTCGGTCTCGGGGTCGTAGATGGGGTAGTAGGTGTTGGGTCTCTCCCGAAAGTCATGTGCTTTTGTCAGATCGCTTAACCGGAACAGCCGGTCGCCTTCCTGATACTTGTACATGGAGTACGACTTTTCATCGCCGGAAAAGCGGAAGCCGGGATTAGCGAACACAAGGACATGCTCGTGGTTATCGGAGAAGAAGGCACCCTTCGTATCGTTCCCGCCCGTTCTGCTGCGCCAGACGAAACTGCCAACCCGCCGTCCGGGGAACACCTCATCCATCAGCAGTTCCAGCCGTGCCCGGTTTTCGTCGTTGATCGACAACAGGATCACGCCGTCGGGCGTCAGCAGGTCACGGGCCAGGATCAGGCGGCGGTAGAGGAACTCCAACCATTGGGAGTGCCGCCAACGGTCGTTGGCGCCCACGTAATGGTCGTTGTAGACCCAGTCCTTGTTGCCGGTGTTGTAGGGGGGGTCGATGTAGATGACGCGAACCTTGCCCCGATGGGTGGCTTGCAGCAGGCGCAGGGAGTCGAAGTTGTCGCCCTCGATGATGAGGTTGCGGCAGGGTTCGCCGCCTTCGTCAAAGCGGGACCATTCGGGCACCAGACGAGGGAAAACCAGGTTGCCGTTGAGTGCCTGGTCGCGCTCGATGGCGCTGGCTTCCCAATACAGTCCCAGCTTTTGCCGGGTGAGATGTTCCACCAGCAGGCGGCGCAACTGGTGCTCGTTGAGGCCGTCGAGTTGCGAAAGCAGGTCGGTGTGCGCTTTGCTCATGACTGGCATCCGGTAGGCATGTTGGGGGTGGTGGCTGTTGTGGTCATGGAGTAATCAATTCCACGCTGGGAAAGTAGGCCTGATACCGCCGGGTATCCCGCGTCAGCAAGGGGCAGCCCAGCACCGCCGCGTGGGCGCCGATGAAGAAATCCGCCAGGACGTTGTTCTTGCCACCCCCCTGCCGCCGGTAGCGCACGAAGGCCTTGCCGGCCAGGAACAGCGCGGGGCGGGGCAGTTCCTTGAGGGTCAGGCCCAGATCGTCGAGGGTTTCGTCCAGGGCTTCTACGGTGGAGAAGGTGAGGGACAGTTCGGCGTAGATGACGGGGTTGATCGCCAGGGGGTGGATTTTCGACTGGGCGCGCAGTTGCTGGATGGACCAGTCGGCCCATTCCGGGTCGTCCTCCAGAACGTCCACCAGGACGTTGGTATCGACCAGCAGCATCAGTCCTCGCTGCGGAGGAGGGCCATCAGGTCGTCGGTGCGCCACTTGATGTCGGCCTTGCCCCGCGCGGCCTCGAAGCGGTCTGGCTTGGGGCTCCGGCGCTCGCCCACCTTGTGGATGACCACATCACCGTCGCGGTTGACGGCGAAATCGACCTCGCACCCCGGCGCCAGGCTGAGGGCGTCGCGGATTTGCTTGGGGATGGTTACTTGGCCTTTGCTGGTGAGCGTGGTGGACATGGCGGAGCCCCTGTGTATTACGGTGATGGGTATTGTAATACTCGACGGGAAGGGCGGCAACGGAGGGGCTGCGTTTCTCTCCGCCGGCCACTCCGCGAGGTGGGCGGCAGGCCGCCTACCCCTGCTCACCCCGCTTCTTCCTGCGGACGAAGGGGGGAGGCGTCAGGCTTGGCTCTTCAGGGCAGGGGTAAGGTGCGGCGCGAT
>JAGUYQ010000186.1 GCA_020061285.1 Betaproteobacteria bacterium | reverse complement strand
CGGCGACGATATCGAGGCGGTGTGCAAGGCGGCCCGGGAGAAATTCGGCAAGCCGGTGGTGCCGGTCAACATCCCCGGCTTCGTCGGCAGCAAGAACCTGGGCGCCAAGCTGGCCGGGGAGGCGTTGCTGGATTACGTCATCGGCACGGTGGAGCCGGAAACCACCACCCCCTACGACATCGCGGTGATCGCCGAGTACAACGTGGCCGGCGATTTCTGGGCGGTGAAGCCCCTGCTTGACGCCCTGGGCATCCGCGTCCTCGCCAACATCTCCGGCGACGCCCGCTATAACGACATCGCCTGCGCCCACCGGGCCAAGGCCGCGATGATGGTGTGCTCCAAGGCCATGATCAACGTGGCGCGCAAGCTGGAAGAGCGCTACGGCATCCCCTATTTCGAGGGCTCCTTCTACGGCATTTCCGACACTTCCGAGGCCCTGCGCCAGATCGCCAAGCTGCTGGTGCAGAAGGGTGCGCCGGAAGAACTGCTGGCGCGCACCGAAGCGCTGATCGCCAAGGAAGAAGCTCGCGTCTGGGCCCGGATCGAACCCTACCGGGAGGCGCTGAAGGGCAAGAAGGTGCTGCTCTTCACTGGCGGCGTGAAATCCTGGTCCGTGGTGTCCGCCCTGCAGGAGGCGGGCATGGAGGTAGTGGGCACTTCCATGCGCAAGTCCACCAAGGAGGACCGGGAGCGCGTGATCGAGATCATGGGCACCGACGCCCACATGTTCGACGAGCTGCCGCCCCGGGAAATGTACCGCATGTTGAAGGCCAGTGAGGCGGATATCATGCTTTCCGGCCCCCGCTCCCAGTTCGTGGCCCTGAAGGCCAAGACTCCCTGGCTGGACGTGAACCAGGAGCGCCACCAAGCCTACGCCGGCTACGCGGGTTTCGTCACCCTGGTGCAGGAAATCCACAAGTCCATCAGCAACCCGGTGTGGGAGCAGGTGAAGCTTCCCGCTCCGTGGGAGCGGGATGGTCGAGAGCCGCTAGTCGAGAGTGGTGAGCAAACCACCGCTGCACCCCTCGCGGCTCTCAACTCTCCGCTCTCGGCTTAAGGACTTGCTATGGCTACCCTCACCCCCCACAAGAAAGCCTGCACCGTCAACCCGCTCAAGATGAGCGCCCCCATCGGCGCGGCCCTGGCCTACCTCGGTGTGGACCGGGCGATGCCGGTGCTGCACGGCTCCCAGGGCTGCACCGCCTTCGGCCTGGTGGTGTACGTGCGCCACTTCAAGGAAACCATTCCCCTCCAGACCACCGCCATGAACGAAGTGAGCACTATCCTCGGCGGTCTGGAAAACATCGAGCAGGCCATCGACAACATCTACAAGCGCGCCAAGCCCGCCCTGCTGGGGCTGGCCTCCACCGGCCTCACGGAGACCAAGGGCGACGACGTGGAGGGCTACCTCAAGCTGATGCGGGAGAAGCACCCCGAGTGGGAAGGCATGGAAGTGGTCTACGCCTCCACCCCGGACTACGTGGGCAGCCTGGAAACCGGCTGGGCCGCGGCGGTGACGGCCATGGTGGAGCGCCTCGCCGAACCGGCCAGTGAGCGCCTGTCGACCCAGGTGAACATCCTGGCCAACTGCCACCTGACGCCGGGGGACATCGAGGAAATCCGCGACATCGTCGAGAGCTTCAATCTCCAGCCCGTCATCCTGCCGGACCTGTCCGGCTCCCTGGACGGCCACATCCCGGAAACCTTCGTCCCTCACACCCTGGGCGGCACCAAGGTGGAGGAAATCCGGGCCATGGGGCGCTCCTGTCACACCCTGGTGGTGGGCGAATCCATGCGGGGCGCGGTGGAAGCCCTGAAGGCCAAGACCGGCGTGGACTACACCCTGTTCGATCGTCTCACCGGCCTGGAAGCCAGCGACAAGTTCATCCAGTGCCTGATGGACCTCACCGGCCACCCGGCCACCAAGAAGATCAAGCGCCAGCGCAGCCAACTCCAGGACGCCATGCTGGACGGCCACTTCTACTTCGGCGGCGTCAAGGCCGCCATCGGCGCCGAGCCGGACCTGCTCTACGCCCTGGGCGCTTTCCTCGGCGAAATGGGCGCCGAAATCGAAGCCGCGGTGACCACGGTGGAGTCCCCTGCCCTGGACAAGCTCATTGCCCGCGAACTGCTGGTGGGCGATCTGGAAGACCTGGAACAGCGGGCCGGGGACTGCGGCCTGCTGGTGACCCACTCCCATGGCCGCCAAGCGGCAGAGCGGCTGGGCATTCCTTTCCACCGCGCCGGCATCCCCACCTTCGACCGCATCGGCGCGGCCCACAAGGTGACCGTGGGCTACCGGGGCACCAAGGAACTGGTGTTCGAGTTGGCCAACCTGCTCCTGGCCGCTGCCCACGAGCCCCATCCCGACGACTGGCGCTTGCCGGAGGATGACCATGAAACTACGCAAACTGTCGCTCGTCACTGACGGCGAGAAAGGAAGCCATACCATGAAAATCGCCTTTGCCACTGAAGACATGCAGCGGGTGGACGCCCATTTCGGCTGGGCGAAGAACCTCGCCATCTACGAGATTTCCACCGAGGGCTACCGCTTCCTGGAAGTGGTGCAGTTCGACGGCGACCTCAAGGAGGACGGCAGCGAGGACAAGCTGGCTCCCAAGATCGACGCCGTGCGCGACTGCGCCATCGTCTACGTGGCGGCCATCGGCGGCTCGGCGGCGGCCAAGGTGGTGAACGCCAAGGTCCACCCGGTGAAGGTGCCCACCCCCGAGGGCATCACCGACATCCTCGATAAGCTCCAGCAGGTGCTGCAAGGCACCCCGCCGCCCTGGCTGCGCAAGGCGATGATGAAGGGCCAGGAGCGCAATTTCGATTTCGACGACGAGGAGGTGGAACGTGTCTGAGGTAATGGAAGCATTCGATATCAAGGCATCGCCGTTCCTGATGGAGCTGGTGAAGCAGTGGCGCGCCCAGGATTCCTACGGCGCCTGGGAAGGCAAGTCCGACGAGGAATTGCTCGCTCCCTACATCATCACCAAGGAACAGCGGAAGGAAATCCCCATCATCGGCGATCCCGACCCGGAAACCCTGTGGCGCCTGGAGCTGTATTACAACGCCGTGGGCCTGGCCGTGGAGCGCCGCACCGGCATCATGGTATCGCCGATGATGAAAATGTCCCACGAGGGCTTCGGCAAGATGGTGCTGCTCGCCGGCCGCCTGGTGGTGCTCAACAAGAGTCTGCGGGACGTGCACCGCTTCGGCTTTCTCAGCCTGGAGAAGCTGGCCGAGGAGGGCGGCAAGCTGGTGGACGCCGCCGTGGAGATGATCGAGAAATTCCCCGAAGTGGCCAACTACGGCTGATTTCCCTCTCCCCGGCCCTCCCCCGCCTGCGGGGGAGGGGGGACATTCAAGGAGCGCACATGGCTGACATGGAAGAACTGAAAGCGCAGGTGAAGAAGCTGAACGCCCAGGCGACCCAGCTCAAGATGGACCTGCACGATTTGTCGGAAGAACTGCCCATCAACTGGGAAAAAATCCCCGAGGTGGCGCAGAAAACCTTCGAGGCCTACAAGGCCTTGACCGAGGCCCGCAAGCAGATGGCGGGCGGTTGATTTCAACTTGAGGAGCGAATGATGTCGGTATTTTCCGTAACCCTGCCCAGCGGTGTGGTCTGGGTGCCCCAGTTCGTGAAAGAGGTCAACGCCGAGAAGTGCATCGGCTGCGGCCGCTGTTTCAAGGTGTGCGGCCGGAACGTGCTGCAACTGATGGGCATGGACGAGGACGGCGAACTGATCGCCATGGACCCGGACGACGATGACGACGACGAGTACGAAAAGAAGGTGATGACCGTCGCCAACAGCCAAAACTGCACCGGCTGCGAGGCCTGCGCCAAGATATGCCCGAAGAAGTGCTATACCCACTCGCCGCTGCCGGTGTGACGGGCCGGGCAGTGCCTAGCCCGGCATGAAGGAAACCGATTGGAGCCGATCATGAGCCGCTACCGTTTCATACTGGAACATGCCAAGAACCCTGCCGACATGGCTACCCGCGCCTTCGCCGGGGCCCTGGCCGTATCGGCGGTGGTCCTGGCCCGGCCCCTGGGGCTGTCGGACGAGGCCTTCCAAACCCTGCTGGAGCGTTATTTTCCCGAGGCCGGCAACATGCCGGATTGGGTGGCGGGGGGCGGCGCCCCCGGCTGCGCGGCCTTGCGGGCGGAGGAGTACGACGACCTGGTGGCGCTGTTGCTGGAGAACCGCTCCGGCGGCGGCGACGAAACCGCTTGGCTGGCCAGCGCCGTGGCGGCTGCCTGCCTGGGCAACGACCACCTGTGGCAGGACCTGGGGCTGGCCAACCGCGACGAGCTTTCCGCCCTGCTGCGGGACCATTTCGGCCCCCTCTTCGCCAAGAACACGGGCAACATGAAGTGGAAGAAATTCTTCTACAAGCAGCTTTGCGACCGGGCGGAGGTGAAGGCCTGCGCCGCGCCGTCTTGCGCGGTGTGCAACGACTATCGGGTCTGCTTCGGCCCGGAGGAAGGCGCCGCGACAATTCCGGGCCCGGCGCTCAAGCGGATTGCGTGAGATTCCTCACGGAAAGTTCCACTCTTTCCCCTAAGCAACTCACCCCAAAGCCGAATTCCACTTCTCCACAAAATGTGTGGATAACTTTGTGGATTACGGCTTCATAAAACTGTAACCGCCTTTCCCGTATGGGAAAATCCCTCCGGCTTAGAAAATAATCCGCTGTATTATTTTTTAACAATCAGTGACTTGCAAAAAACGCTGCCGGATCAAGACATTTTCGGCCGGAGGAAGTTCCGCATGTGCATAAGTTGACCCCGGTCAGGATTTTTTGCCGGGAAAAACTCAGTTCAAGGTGATGTTGTCAAGGCAGTGATCGCGGGTGGAAAGAATGCCGGCGCGGATGGTGTCTTCCAGTTGCCGGATGGTCTCCTCCCGCTGGTCTTCGCGAATGGCGATGCCGATGATGCTGCCGATGGTGAAGGCGAGGAAGGAAAGCTCGGTCCGTGCGTCCACATCGCCCAGGTTGCGCTTTTCCAGGACTTGGCCGGTGGCGGTGATGAGTTCGCTGACCAGGGCGTAGAGCTCAGGGGAAACCGCTTCGGTTGCAGAGGATTTGTTTTCCATAGGGGGCTCCGGTTGGGTGGGGATGCCTGCTTACCATAGCAGACCCTAATTCTTGAGGAAGGTTTGCAGCATTTCCAGGGTGAAGCCGGGGTTGTCGGCGATGGCGCCCCGTACGCGGGGGTCGGCATCCCGGAACAGCGTCGAGAGGATTTCCCTGGATGCCGTGGGGTTGCTAGCCACGGCCAATCTCACGCTCCAATGGCGGTCACGGGACAGGGTCAGCAGCAAGTCGATGGGGGCCCTGGGATTGGCGGCGGCAAAGGCGCGAATGCCCCAGTGTTCG
>JAGUYQ010000136.1 GCA_020061285.1 Betaproteobacteria bacterium | reverse complement strand
TGAGGCCGCGCCTGACGGCGGGGCGGTGGATCAGGCTGCCGTTGGTGATCAGCACCAGCTTGATTTTTCCCTTCAGGCCGAAGTCGTCCATGACCCGGCCGATCAGTTCGATCACCTGCTCGAACTCGGCGGCACTGGTGGGCTCGCCGTTGCCGGAGAGGGCGATGTCCTTGATTTGCCGCGCTTCCGGCGGCACCTGTTCGATCATGAAACGGCCGTGGAGCGCTTCGGCGAGAAAACAGCGCAGTTCCCGCTCCAACAGGCCGAGGTCCACCGGCGGCGCGCTGCCGCGCTTGAGGTTCGGCACTTGGCAGTAGATGCAGCGCCAGTTGCAGGCGTTGTTGGGGTTGAGGTTGATGCCCACGGAAACCCCCCCGGCCCGGCGGGAAACGACCGGATAGACGTAGGTCAGGCCCGCGCTGTCGCGGTCGTGGCGGCGGGTGGAGAGGGGGGCGGACATGATGGGCGCATTCTAACCCCTGTCGGCGCGGCTGGGTGTATAATGCGCGCCTTTGACGCAATCCCTTGATTTCCATGCGCATCACCCGCCGACTCGAATTCGATGCAGGCCACCGCATCCCCAACCACAAGAGCCAGTGCCGGCACTTGCACGGCCACCGCTACGCCATCGAAATCACCCTGTCGGGGGAGATCATCGCCGCTGCAGGCTCCTCGGAGGAGGGCATGGTAATGGACTTCGGCGACGTCAAGGAGATCGCCAAGCGCCTGGTGGTGGATGCCTGGGACCACGCTTTCCTGGTCTATTCCGGTGACCGGGAAGTGGCCGATTTCCTCCGTTCCCTGCCGGACCACAAGACCGTGGTGCTGGACGTGGTGCCCACCGCCGAGAACCTGGCCCGGGAGGCTTTCCGCCTCCTCGAGCCGGCCTACCGCGACGTCTACGGCAACGCTTTGCGCCTGGAGCGGGTGCGCCTCTACGAAACCCCCAACAACTGGGCCGACGCTACGCGCTGAGCGCCTCGAATTCGTGCTTCTCCGCCCCCGCCGCCCGTTCCGCCCAGGGATCGTTTTCCACCGTTAAGGCGTGCATCAGCCGCTGGTAGAGGGCTTGGCGGTTGGCGGCATCCTCCACCACCATTTTTTTCGCGTAATCCAGTCCCACCCGTTCCAGCCAGTGAACCGTGCGGTCCAGGTAGCGGGCCTCTTCCCGGTAGAGCTGAAGGAAGGCGCCGGTGTATTCCAGCACCTCCTGGGGCGTTTTCACCTTGGCGAAGAACTGGGCCACTTCGGTCTTGATGCCGCCGTTGCCGCCGACGTGGATTTCCCAGCCCGAATCCACGCCGATGATCCCCACGTCCTTGATCGCCGCCTCGGCGCAGTTGCGGGGGCAGCCGGAGACCGCCAGCTTCACCTTGTGGGGGGCCCACATCTTCCACAGGGTTTTCTCCAGGGCCACGCCCATGGCGGTGGAATCCTGGGTGCCGAAGCGGCAGAACTCCGAGCCGACACAGGTTTTCACCGTACGCAGGGCCTTGCCGTAGGCGTGCCCGGAGGCGATGCCCAGGTCGGCCCAGATGTTCGGCAGGTCTTCCTTTTTCACCCCCAGCAAGTCGATGCGCTGGCCACCGGTGAGCTTGACCATGGGCACCCGGTATTTCTCCGCCACGTCGGCGATGCGGCGCAGCTCGTCGGGGGTGGTGATGCCGCCCCACATCCGCGGCACCACCGAGTAGGTGCCGTCCTTCTGGATATTGGCGTGGGCCCGCTCGTTGATGAAGCGGGATTGGGGGTCGTCCTTGGCCTCGCCGGGCCAGGCGGTGATCAGGTAGTAGTTGAGGGCCGGGCGGCAGGAAGCGCAGCCGTTGGGGGTGCGCCATTCGAGGAAGGCCATGGCCGCCGGGATGGTGAGCAGTTTGTGTTCACGGATGGCGACGCGCACTTCCTCGTGGGTGTGCTCGGTGCAGCCGCACATGGGCTTGGTCTTGGGGGAGGCGGAATAGTCGCCTCCCAGGGTGGAGACCAGGATCTGTTCCACCAGGCCGGTGCAGGAGCCGCAGGAGCCGGAGGCCTTGGTGTGCTTGCGCACGTCCTCCAGGGTGAAGAGGCCCTTTTCCTTGATGGCCTTGACGATCATGCCCTTGGTGATGCCGTTGCAGCCGCACACCTCCATGTCGTCGGGCATGGCGGCGGCCTGGGTGTGGCCCTGGTGGCCGCCGGTGCCGATCTGGCTCTGGCCGAACATCAGGTGGTCGCGGATGTCGGCGATGCTGCGGCCTTCCCGCAGCAATTGGAAGTACCAGGAGCCATCGGCGGTGTCGCCGTAGAGCACGGCGCCGTCGATCTTGTCGTCGCGGATCACCAGCTTCTTGTAGATGCCGGAAGTGTGGTCGGAGAGGACGATTTCCTCGGCATCGGGGCTGCTGCTGAAGTTGCCCGCCGAGAACAGGTCGATGCCGGTCACCTTCAGCTTGGTGGCGGTCACCGAGCCCGTATAGCGGCCGATGCCCATTTCCGCCAGGTGGTTGGCGCAGACCTTGGCCATCTCGAACAGGGGTGCCACCAGGCCGTAGCTCATGCCACGGTGGGCCACGCATTCGCCCACGGCGTAGATGCGTGGGTCGTAGGTTTGCAGGGTGTCGTTGACCACGATGCCCCGGTTGCAGTGGATGCCGGCGGATTCCGCCAGGGCGGTGTTGGGGCGGATGCCCACCGCCATCACCACGATATCCGCCGGGGCGGATTCGCCGTCCTGGAAGCGAACCTCGGCCACGCGGCCATCCGTCCCCTCCAGGGCGGCGGTCTGCTTGCCGAGGAGAAACTTCAGCCCTTTCTCCTCCAGGTTCCTTTGCAGCATGCGGGCGGCGGTTTCGTCCAACTGGCGCTCCATCAG
>JAGUYQ010000313.1 GCA_020061285.1 Betaproteobacteria bacterium | reverse complement strand
GATACCGTGGTGGACATAGGAAGGTTTGCCCGGCTCGGAGGTCTCGTCCTCGAAAATGGCCCGAATGACGGCGTTTACGTTGAGCAGGGCGCCCACGTTGTGGAGGTGGACGCGGAAGGCCAGGCGGAGAACATCCCCTTTTGCGCCCAGGGCCAGCCTGCTGTCCACCAGCGCTCCGGTGGCGCTCATGTTGGCGATGAGGGCGGATTTGGGGTTGGCGCCTGCGGCCTCCCCCGGCTTGGCCACCGAGCTGATGATGCGGGTTCTTACACGGGGCGCCTTGCGAATGACCATCCCTTTCACGGCTTTCGGAAAGGAAAGGTGAAAATATTCAAAAGGAAGTTTTTGGATCTTTTCGATGGTGCTGGAAAAACCGAAGGCGTTCTGGCCGGAGAAATAGCGGATGACGACGTTTTCGTTTTCCTGCAGGGGGAGGCGCAGGCCGTTGGCGTAGGGGGGGGTTACCAGGACGGTTTGGCCGTCCAGGTAACCGATCAGGCGGACGGTAAAGCGTTCCTGGGTAAGTTGGGCGGGAGGCTGGATTTGCAGCCGGTCGCCGATTTTCAGCCGCATGTCGCCGAAGGAGAAGGCATCGCCCTGGGCGTCAAGTTTGGGGGAGGCGTCGTCCGCTGTCAGCGCTTCGCTTAGGCTTGCCTCTGCGGAAGGCGCTTCCGTCCAGCCAAGCGGGTGCAGGGGCTTGGTTCCCATCAGCAATTGCAGTTGGTCTTCCGTGGTCACTACTTCGCCGGCCATCATCAGCAGGCGGTTTTCCCCGTCGAATACCGACCAGGGCAGGGGGCTGCCCACCACGATTTCCCCTTCTTGCACTGGAATAAGGCTCATATAACGGTCTGCGATCTGCCAAGCCACGAAGATTATGAAATTCTAATGCTTGTTGACGTAACGTCAAGTAATAAAAGGAAAATATGCTTATTGCATGAGGCTGGCCGTGAGCGATGAACGTTTGCCGGTCAGGCGGAATAGGGGGTCTGCGCGGGCTGCCGATAGGGGTTATAATGGCCCTTTAAAGTCTCAAGTCGCCCAGCCATGCAGCTTTCCCTTGCGCTCCTGCAAAAATACAGCAAGCCCGGTCCACGCTACACGTCCTATCCCACCGCGCCTTATTTCTCCGAATCCTTCGGCGAACAGGAATGGTTGGAGGAATTGCATGCCACCCAGAGCAGCGGGCGGGATTTGTCCCTGTACGTGCACATTCCCTTCTGCGATACCCTGTGCTGGTACTGCGGCTGCAACATGGTGGCGACCCGCAACTATAATCGCGCCACCGAGTACCTGGATTATCTGTTCAAGGAAATCGACGCCGTCGCCGCCCTCGCCAACCCTGATCGCTTGGCGAGGCAGCTCCACTGGGGCGGTGGTACGCCCACTTATTTGCATCCCGACGACATTCGCCGCCTGTTCGGCCATATCGCCTCCCGTTTTCCGATCAGCGACGATGCGGAGAAAAGCTGCGAGATCGACCCCCGTGAGTTGACCCGGGAACACGTCATGGCCCTGCGGGAGTCCGGCATCAACCGGGTCAGCCTGGGGGTGCAGGATTTGGACGACACGGTGCAGAAAGCGGTCAACCGCATCCAGCCCGAACCCCTGATCCGCGAGGTGTATGGCTGGATGCGGGAAGCCGGCTTCGACAGCGTCAACGTCGATCTCATGGTGGGGCTTCCCCACCAGACGGTGGAAGGGTTCCGCTCCACCCTGGACAAAATCATCGCCATCGATCCCGACCGCCTGGCGGTGTTCAACTATGCCCACGTGCCGTGGATGAAAAAGCACCAGGTGCTGATCAAGGAAGAGGCGCTGCCCGATCTTTCCACCCGACTGGCCCTGCAAATGCTGATCATGGAGAAGCTCACCGCGGCGGGCTACGTGTATATCGGCATGGACCACTACGCCAAGCCCGACGACGAGATCGTGGTGGCGCAGAAGAACAAGACCCTCTACCGCAACTTCCAGGGCTACACCACCCATAAGGATTGCGACCTTTATGCCTTCGGGGCCTCCAGCATCAGCCAGACCGAGGAGGTGTTCGTGCAGAACCACAAGGACCTGAAGCGCTACCAGGCGCTGGTGTCCGAGGGGCGCCTGCCGGTGGAGCGGGGGCTGCGGGTGGCGGCGGAGGACAAGCTGCGCCGGGATGCCATCACCCGCATCATGTGCGATTTGGAGTTGGACAAGACGGCCTTCGGCCGCCAATGGAACATCGACTTCGACACCTACTTCGCCGACGCCTTGGCGGAATTGCGGGACATGGAAGGGGACGGGCTGGTGAGCTTGTCCGCGGACCGGGTCTGCGTTACCGCCCTCGGCCGCATCTTCCTGCGCAATATCGCCATGCCCTTCGACGCCTACCTGAGAAGAAAATCCGAAGACCGGCCGATGTTCTCCAAGACGCTCTAAGCGAAGTTCCGTTCTGGCCCAATAGAGTCAGGAGGGGTGCTTTTCCGCCACCATCTGGTTGATCAACTCGACCACTTGGCTGCTGGCTTCTTCGGCTGCCTCCAGCGTGCTGACCAGCCGTTCCCGCAACGCCTTGTCTTGCTCCCAGTTCTCGCCGGATAGGGCAACGGCCTGCTGCACGTTGCTGTGGACCTTGGCGTGGGGGGGATCAAGATGCCGGTAGGCTTGGGTGTTGCCGAACAACTCCTTGCCGTTTCCTTCGTGGTACCACTTGCCGAGACGGCAGGTGAGGTGGGTGCTTTGCACCGCCTTGGCCTCCTCGGAGTCGCCACCTTTCTCCACCGCCATGTAGGCGTTCTGCATGTAAACGATGTGGTCCATTTTCACCAGGGAACCAAAGGAACGGTCCTTGGTGCGGGAGACCCGTTCGATGGTGTTTTCCGCCGAGGTGGCGAATTCGGAGAAGCGGCTGCGGAAATCGGTGACCTGGCCGCTGATGGTGGCGCTCAGTTCGCTGGCGGTGGCGGTCTCTGCCATCATGGAATCCACGCGACGGCGGAAGTTGGCGGTGATGGTGGCGATTTCCTCCGTGGCGCTTTTGGTGCGCTCGGCCAGTTTACGCACCTCGTCCGCCACCACCGCGAAACCGCGCCCGGTTTCCCCCGCGCGGGCCGCTTCGATGGCGGCATTGAGGGCCAACAGGTTGGTCTGGTCGGCGATGTCGGAAATGATTTGCAGCGCCTGGGTGATGGCGGCGCTTTCCTCTCCCAGGGATTGGGCCGCTTCGGCCACGTCGTGGACCCGCTGGTTGATGGTGCTGAGGGATTGGCCGATGTCGTCCACCGTCCGCTGGCTATGGGTTGCCGCTTCCAGATTGGAGTGGGCGATGTTCTCCACCTGCATCATTTCGTCGGTGACGCTCATCAGGTCCCGCTGGTTGAGCTTGAGATTGTTCAGCAGGTTGGCGGTGTTGAGGCTGTGCAATTGCGACGCGAGCTGGTTGCGGGAAACATAGCGGGCGTTTTCTTCCATGGCTTGGATGGCAACGTTGATTTTGTCCAGTGAGTGGGCGAACTGCCCCGGCAACCCGTGGGAGAGGGCTTTGCGATAGTACGCTCCATCCGTGACCATTTTGAAACAGGTGTTTACTTCCTTGAAATAGGATTCCACCAGGTCCAGAAAGTCGTTGAGCTCCCACGCGACCTTGCCGACTTCTCCCAGGCCGGCGGTGTGGGTGATGCGGTGATGCAGTTGGCCACGGCGCGAGGATTGGAGTGCGCTGTTCATTTGGTTCAAGGTGGCAATGGGGGCCTGGGCATGGCGCCAAGCGTAGAAGGCGAAGGCCGCCGACAGCAGGGGCAGGAGCAGCATTACCCAATCCAGGCCATGCCGCATGATATCCCAGAGGGTGAAAACCACCGACAGCAGGGTGAAGGTCATGCAGGCAATCAGAAACTGCCGGTTCAAAAAGGGGGTGTGGTGGCTGATGCCATGGTTGTTATGGGAGGTCATGATGCCTAATCCCTTTGTCTTGACGGGTTACAAACCGAGAATGAAGCGATCGTAGCTAATGCCCTGACGGCTTAGGGTGTCCTGAAGAAACCGGATCGAGGTGGCCGGCGCATCGGCTGGCCCGGCTTTCCGCTCTACGTCGAGCATTTGCTGATAGACGGGAATGATGGCTTGGATCGCCGATGCCTTGGGTTTGCGGCGCACGGAAAAATAGCCCACTACCTGGCCTTCTGCATTGAGATCGGGGGTAATGTTGGCGAACACCCAATAGTAGTGTCCTTCGGACGTCATGTTTTTCACGTAGGCGAAAAACTCGTGGCCGTTTTTGAGGGTGTCCCACAGCAGGCGAAAGGCGCCTCGCGGCATGTCGGGATGACGGATGATGTTGTGCTGCTGGTTGAGCAATTCCCGTTCGCTGAAGTTGGCGATGCGCATGAACGCGCGGTTGGCGTAGGTGATGCGGCCAGTGAGGTCGGTTTTGCTGACGATGATGTCGGTGTCGTCGAGCGGGATTTCCTGATTGGTGGGCGCAATCTTGATCTTCATGGCGCTGGCTTCCCCCGTAGATTTTGTTATTGGATTGTTACCAAGCTCGCCCGACAGTCTACTCAGAAATCAGAAGGGCGGCTAGAGAGGGAAATCCTTGATGAGTTGCTCGATTTCGGCCTCGACCTGGCGGGGGCCGAGCTTGACCAGGCAATCCAGGTGGCCGTGAGGACATTCCCGCTTGAAGCAGGGGCTGCACGGCAGCTTGAGGCTGGCGATGCGGGCCTTGTCCGACAGCGGAGGGGTGAAAGAGGCGCTGGAGGAGCCGAAAATAGCCACCAGGGGCTTGTCCAGGGCGGCAGCCGCGTGCATCAAGCCGGAGTCGTTGCTGACCACGAGTTGAGCCAGGGAGAGCAGGTCGATGGCCTCGGCCAGATCGGTTTTGCCGCACAGGTTGCGGGCCAAGCCGCCGGAGCATTGTTCGATGGTGCTGCCGATGGCGGCATCCTTGCCGGAACCGAACAGCCACACCTCATAGCGATCGGCCATGCGTTGCGCCAATTCGGCGAAATGGCCGGCCGGCCAGCGCTTGGCGGGGCCGTACTCGGCGCCGACACAGAAGGCGGCGACGGGCTTGCGGGGCGCTAGGCCGAATTTTCCGAGAGCCTTGTCGCGGTCCGCCTCCGATGCGGCTAGGCGGGGATATGGCAAGGGGCGGGGCAAAAGGGCGTCGGGGGCTTCCGCCAACTGGGCAAAGCGTTCCACCATCAGCGGCAGGGCCTTCTTGTCGAGGGGGCGGGCATCGTTGAGCAAGCCGTAGCGGAATTCGCCGACGAACCCCGTGCGTAGCGGAATGCGGGCGAAAAAGGGCATCAGGGCGGACTTCCAGGAATTGGGCAGGACGATGGCTTGCCGATAGCCGTCCTTTTGCAGCGCCTGGCCCAATCGCCAGCGTAACTTGAGGTTGAACTCGCCGTGGGCGAGGGGATTGATTTCCACCCGGTTCACTTCGGCCATGCGCTCGAAAACGGGGGCCACCCAGGCGGGGGCGAAGAGGTTGATTTCCGCGTCGGGACGCCGTTCCTTGAGGCGCTTGAGCAGTGGCTGAACCATGACGGCGTCGCCGACCCAGGAGGGGGCAATGACGAGAGTTTTGAACATTAGTGCCGCACCGCGAAGGAACACGCCAGGGGCGAAAGAAGAAAAGTAGCACCACGGCTTCTTCCGCCTCCCATGGGTTCCAATCCGTTAATGGTGCCCCTTGGGCAACTCGCCGGTAAGTTTGTAGAGGGTGCCGCAGTAAGGGCAGAGCGCCTCGCCGGTCTTTTCGATCGGCAAAAACACCCGCGGGTGGGCGCTCCACAGGGACATGGCGGGGGTGGGGCAGTGCAGCGGCAGGTCGGCCGCCGTTACCTCGATCACCCGTTCCTTGCTGCTCGTTCGCGCTTCCATCGTTCCTCCCTTAGAGGTAGGTCAGCCAGCCTTGATGCTTGGGGTCCCGGCCAGTGACGCAGTCGAAGTACATGGACTGGAGTTTCTCGGTGATGGGGCCGCGGCGGCCGCTGCCGACCACGCGCCGGTCCAGTTCGCTGATCGGCGTCACCTCGGCGGCGGTGCCGGTGAAGAAGGCCTCGTCGGCGGTGTACACCTCGTCCCGGGTGATGTGTTTCTCGATCACCTCGATGCCGTGTTCCTTGGCCAAGTGGATGATGGTGTCGCGGGTGATGCCGTCCAGGGCGGAGGTGAGGTCGGGAGTCAGCAGCTTGCCCTTCCTCACCAGGAAGATGTTTTCGCCCGAGCCTTCGGCCACGAAGCCGTCCACGTCCAGCAACAGGGCCTCGTCGTAGCCGTCCTGGGCCGCTTCTTGGTGGGCCAGAATGGAGTTCATGTAGTTGCTGTTGGCCTTGGCCTTGCTCATGTGGATGTTCACATGGTGGCGGGTGAAGGACGAGGTCTTGACCCGGATGCCGTTCTCCAGGGCTTCCTTGCCCAGGTAGGCGCCCCAGGGCCAGGCGGCGACGATCATGTGCACCGACAGGTTCTTGGCGGAGATGCCCATGGCCTCGGAGCCGTAGAAGGCCATGGGGCGGATGTAGCCGGACTCCAGCTTGTTGAGGCGGACGGCTTCCTTCTGCGCTTCGGTGAGGGTGGCCTTGTCGAAGGGCAGTTTCATGCCGAGGATGTGGGCCGAGTTGAAGAGGCGGTCGGTATGTTCTTCGAGGCGGAAGATCGCCGTCCCCTTGTCGGTCTTGTAGGCGCGCACGCCCTCGAATACCCCCATGCCGTAGTGGAGGGTGTGGGTCAGGACGTGGGTGGTGGCTTCGCGCCAGGGCACCATTTTTCCGTCGTACCAGATGAAACCGTCACGGTCGGCCATTGACATCTTCAGTTGCTCCGAAACATAGCTTTAAGCGAAAGGGCGATTGTAACGCAAATTTCACGCCGGGGTCAGGCCTCCCCGCCGCCGAATACCGTTTGCCATAGG
>JAGUYQ010000042.1 GCA_020061285.1 Betaproteobacteria bacterium | reverse complement strand
TGATACTGCTCGACGTAAACATGCCCGACATGGACGGTTTCGAAACGGCGAAGCGGCTGCGGCAATTGCCGGAGGGGCGCGATCTGCTTCTGATGGCGGTTACCGGCTATGGCGACGAGGAAACCCGGATAAGCGCGCTGGCGGCCGGCTGCGACCACCATCTGGTGAAGCCGGTGGACATCGACCGCCTCCTCGGCCTACTGGCCGAAGTGGGCGGCTGCGAGTAGGATCAGTCGCCGCAGCCGTAATAGACGGTGTAATCCGCGCTGCTGTCCCAGCTTTCCGGGTGTTCACCGGCGACGAGGCGCTGGGCCCGGGCGATTTCGTCGGCGCTGCCGTGGGCGACCAGCACCATGCGGCCGGCGTCCATTTCCGCCGTGTAGTCCCGCAGGACGTCCGAGGGAATGCAGTCGCACAGGGTGCTGTCGAGGACGTCGAAGTCGGCGGCCACCGGCGTGTCTTCGAGGTGCCGATGGCCGACCACGGACAGGCTGTTCATGTCGAAACCGGCCCGTTGCAGCTTGCGGACATCGGCTTCGGCCAAGCGGGGATTGGCATAGGTGGCGACGAGGGAATTGTGTGCGGACATGGTGGCATCCTCCATGTTGGGGGCCGGCTCGCCGCATGGCGTCAATGTCGAGGCGCTACGGCACGAAGCCGCCCGGTTGGGAATCATGCCTTTATTTTTAGCACAAATCCCGACTATTTCAATCTGGTTTTGCCGGCTCCGTCTTTCCCTCCACGATGCGGCCGTCCTTGCACTCGGCGGTGAAGCCCGATTCGCGGTTGTCGATCATGCGCTTCAGGCCGCCGTCGTCCAGGCACAACTGGATGGCCTTGAAGCCGTTGGAAACCGACCGGGCGAACTCGTTGCTGCACCCGGCCAGGGCGATTCCCAGCAGGGAAACGGCAATCGCCCGCGACAGACGGGGGGCGGGGAGTGTCATGGAGGGGAAGTCGTCAGGAGGCGGCTCGCTTCACCCGCTGTTCGTAGGCCTCGCGGGCGATGCGCACGTCCTCCAGGAAGCCCGGCAATTCCTCCAGCAGCAGGGCCTGGGGGCCGTCCACCAGGGCCTTGGCGGGGTGGGGGTGGAAGTCCACCAGGATCATGTTGGCGCCGGCGATGACCCCCTGGGCGGTGACGTGCTGTACCTCCAGCAGGCCGTCGGGCGCGCGGAAGCGGCCCCCCACCGAGTGGGAGGGGTCGATGCACACCGGCATGCGGGTCAGGCGCTTGACCGTGGGGACATGGGCGAAATCCACCAGATTGCGGTGGGGGTCCCCCATGTTGGTCTTCATGCCCCGCAGGCCGAACACCACCTTGCGGTTGCCCTCGGAGGCCAGGTACTCGGCGGCGTTGAGGGATTCGTTGAGGGTGATGCCGAAACCCCGCTTCAGCAGGACGGGGAATTCCTGCTGGCGGCCGACGATTTTCAGCAGTTCGAAGTTCTGGGTGTTGCGGGTGCCGATCTGGAGCATGACCCCGGTGGGGTTGCCGGTCTGGCGCAGGGCCTCGCGGATTTCCGCGACGTGGGATTCGTGGGTCACCTCCATGGCGATGACCTTGATGCCGTACTTGCCCGCCAGTTCGAACACCCAGGGCAGGCACGCCTTGCCGTGGCCCTGGAAGGCGTAGGGGCTGGTGCGGGGTTTGTAGGCGCCCATCCGGGTGCACACCTGGCCGTTGTCCCGCAGGACCTTCAGCATCGCTTCCACGTGCTCCGGCACGTCCACCGCGCAGAGACCGGCGAAGACGTTGAGATTGTCCTGGCCGAAGCGCACCCCGTTGTACTCGAAGTGGCTGGGACGGTTGTCGTCCTTGTGGCGGCCCAGGATGCGGTACTCCTCCGACACCCGCACCACCCGCTCGACACCGGGCAGGCTTTCCATCTCCTCCATGGAGAGGGCGGCGGTGTGGCCGATGAGGTAGATTTCGGTCAGGGTCTGCTCCTCGCCGCGCTCGGTGTGGATGCGGTAGGTGATGCCGGGCAGGCCGGCGAGCTGGCCGGCGAGCTGCTTGAATTCGGCGCTGTCGGGCTGGGTGTTGGGGGCGAGAATCAGGATCATGGCCGGGGTTCCGAAAGGGATGAAAGCCCCATTCTAGCCCCGGCGGCGTGTTCCGGGCAAAACGCGGCGCGGCTGCTGCCCGTGGCGCGGTCAAGAGCGATGGAAAAGAAAAAACTACGGTGTCCGGCGGCAAGCCGAAACCAGGGGGAGAAACAGCGGGAGACGAAGAGAGGCGGCCTGTCGCCAGTCCGCCCCGGGGAATCACTTCTTCTTCGGTTTTGCTTTCGCGCCGGCGACGGCGTCTTTCAGCTTGCTGCCGACCTTGAACTTGACCACTTTCTTGGCCGGAATCTTCAATTCCTTGCCGGTGGCCGGGTTGCGGCCGACACGGGCGGCGCGTTCTTCAACCGCAAAGGTGCCGAAGCCGATCATCTGGACGTTGTTGCCGCTGGTGAGGGCGTTTTGCACCACGGCCATGAAGGCGTCGAACATCTGTTCGGTCTGGGCCTTGGAGTGCTGGGTCATTTTGGCGACGGCGTCGATCAGTTCACCTTTGTTCATATTTTGACTCCTGAGAAGAGGGGTTAAAGGTGAACCCATTGTAGGAGGATAAGTGCCGTAAGCCAAGGGGGTTTCGGCACTTTTTCGCCGCCGGCGTCAGCGTCGGTTGCGGATGGTGTCCATGGCGTTCACCCGTTCCCAGATTCGGCGCTGCTGTTCCTCGGAGAGGGTCAGCCAGCCGTCCACCTCCTCGGCGGTGCGGCCGCAACCCTTGCACACGCTATCCCCCAGACTGGTGGAGCAAAAGCCGATGCAGGGGGTGCTCGGGGTGTCGGCGGCCACGGCCTTTTTCCGCGGCACCTAGTCGTATTTCCGGAACTGGCCCACCACCTTGCCGAAGAGCTCCAGGCTGGTTTGGGGGCGGATGTTCGGGTAGGCCTTGTTGCCGGGGCGGAGGTAGAACTCGCGGGTTTTCTTGTCCACGTCCAGGTATTTCACCGTGAATTCGTTGTCCACGATGGCGACGACGATTTCACCAGCCCGCGCGGGAGCTCCCTTTTCCACGATCAGGATGTCGCCCTCCACCATGCCGGCGTCGATCATCGAATCCCCCTTGACCCGCAGCAGCACGGTGCGGGAGGGGCTGTTGATGAGGTAATCGTCGATGGTCAGGACCTCCGAGCCGCCGTCGTTGGCGGCGGCGGGGAGGCCGGCGCGAACGGAGTCGAGGATTTCCCGCTCGAAGAATCGCTTGCCGGGGGTGAGGCGCTTGTCCGGCCCGGCGTCCAGGAAGCCCTGGAGCTTGAGGCGCTTGGCCAGGGCGGAGACCGAGGAGGTGGACTTGAGCCCCAGCAGGCCGGCGATGGCCGAGAAGCTGGGCAGGGAACGGTGCCGGGCGAAGTAGTCCCGCAGCTTGTCCAGGTATTGCTGATCTTGTGACACCCAACCTCCCGTCAATCGAATGAACGTTCTATTGGATGATTTATATTGCACATGCGTTCGACTGTCAAGGGGTGGGGCGCCCACCTGCCGTCCCCTGGAGCGAGTGGCCGGCCTGCTCAGGCGAACTCTTCGCCGAACAGCAGCGACCACGCGCTCCGGTACGCCACTTGATGCCGGGTTTCGGCGGGAAGGCAGTTCAGGAAATGCCGGTGTTTCTGGTCGTATTCATTGATGCGCTCCATCCTGTCTCCGCCCAGGTCCAGGGCCGACATAAAGCGTTGCGGATGGGCGGCGATCAGGTCGCGCCATTCCGCCTTGAGGCCGCCGTCGCTTTCCCACACACGGGCATGGCGCTGGCCGCTGAGGGGGTATACCGAATTCGCGTCGCCGAAGGCGGTGTCGAAATACAAATTCGGGAAGCGCCCGATCAAGGCCTCGACATAGGCGGGCGTATAACGGGCGGCGCGCTCGAGGTAGCGTATTTGGGCCAGATGGCACCAGATCACCCTGGCCTGAGGATACCGCGCCAGCATGTTTTCAAGGGGCGGCAGCAGTTCGTCCTCGATTTCATAATGAATCTGGAACGGCAAACCTGTTTTCTCGCTCAGGCTGAACAGGCGATGTCCGATTGGACCGTCAATCGGGATGCTGGCGTCACGGTCCATCTCACCGCGTTTAACCTGTCTGGGCGAGGGGTAGTGGCGGATTTCGAATTCGCCCAGGAGTAGGATTTTCTTCTCCCGCGCGGCGGCTTCCTGGGCGTCGAGGAATTCGTCCGTCGCCTCGGTCAGGGCCGGGGCTTGCCCGCCGTTGCCAACGGGGATGAAACGGTCGGGATAAGCGGCGAGCAAGCGTTCCGATAAATTATCGAAACGCACGCCCTCCTTGAACTGCCCCCTGCCGATGTCGGCGGAAAGCGCCATCAGCCCGATGTTCAGCCGGTCCATGCTCCGGGCGACGGCGTCGATATCCAGCTTCGTGGAATTGCACGAACTCTCGATGTCGATATAGGGGAGGTCGCCCGCAGCCAGGATTTTCTTCAGGCGTCGGGCGTAGCCGTTTTTCAGTTGCGAGAAACCGGCGCTCTCTTGGGCGTTCCCCGGCCTTGGCAGGCAAGCGATCAAGGGCAACGCACAGAACGTCTTGATTAGGCCGCGTCGGGTAATCATCTTGGTGGAGGCCTCTCACGCATGGTCTGCAAGGCGCGCCTTGAACGGCGGGCCAGCGTGGCCCGCAAGCCCTTCGCCTCGGCAAACAGGGGCGGTTGATGAACCACTGCTGGGCGGCCCGCCATCGCCCGTGTGCCTGCGGGTTCCCCGTTGGCGCGCCAGGCTGATAGGCGGACGCCTGCGGCATATTTCCAAGGAGGTTTATTTCCCCGGTAGTTGAATCGGCGCCCTGACCACCGATTTCTTCAAGGGGATGAGGCGGCCGTCGAAGCCCTTGCCCTTCAGCTTGGCGAGATCGGCCTCGGCCTTGCCCTGGGCGTCGTAGGGGCCGAGGCGCAGGCGCCAGTAGCGGCCGCCGGCGGTGTTCACGGTGCCGAAATAGCACTGGAAACCGAGGGACTTCACTTGGCGGCACAGTTTGGCGGTGTCCTGGGGGTCCTTGAAGGCGGCGAGTTGGAGAAAGTACACCGTTTCACCGCTGGAAGCGGCCTGGGGCTTGGCGGCAGGGGCCGCCTTGTCGGCCTTTTTCGCCGGTGCGGGGCCGGGTGCGGCGGCTTCGGTTTTTTTCGCCATGGCGACGGTCGTGGGTGGGCGTGGAGCCGTTAC
>JAGUYQ010000283.1 GCA_020061285.1 Betaproteobacteria bacterium | reverse complement strand
GCCACCGCCACCGGGAGATCGGCATGGGCGCGCTGGAAATCGCCGGGACGCTTTTCGTGAAGGATGCCGATCAAATTGATCGCCGCGTCCATGCCGGCGAATTGGCGGCGCAACGCCGCCTCGTCATGGACGTTGGCCTCCACCACCTCGACTTCGGGCAACGGCCAAAGATGGCGGCTTTTTTCCCGGCTGCGGCTGAGCACCCGGACCCGATAACCGGCCGCGGACAGCTTCGCCACCAGATGGCGGCCGACAAAACCCGTACCTCCAAGCACACAGACTGTCTGAATAATCATGGCTGGCCTCGACCGGGAATCAGGTTAAGCAACGGCGACGGGTTTCTGTGAAGGCCAACTTACACCAGCAGGTTAAGCCGGGACCAGAACCCGCGCAACCGAGAACCCATACCGTTTGAACAATCATTAGACACCCGCAGCGGGAAAGAACCGTGCCCCCAGTATAGCCCGCCACGGGAAAGCCCTCTATTCCTTGGCGTCGTCGTCCCGCCCACGGTCGCCGCCGGCGACGATGCCGAGACGGGTTTTCACCGAGGTGAGGCCGCGGCCGATAATGGCGGAGTAATAAGCCGCGTTGCTCATCACCTTCTGCACGTAATCGCGGGTTTCGTTGAAGGGGATGGACTCGGCGTAAATCGCCCCCTCCATCGGCTGGGGGTCGCGCCAGCGCCGGGCCCTTCCGGGACCGGCGTTGTAGGCGGCGGTGGCCAGCACGGGGTGGCCGTCCAACTGGTCCAGCACGTGCCGCAGATAATAAGTGCCGAAGGCCAGATTGGTATCCAGTTCGTTGACGGCGGACTGGCGGAAATCGCGGACTCCCATTTTCTTCGCCACCCAACGGGCGGTGGAAGGCATCAACTGCATCAGGCCGCTGGCCCCCACGGAAGACCGGGCCACTTGGACGAAGCGGCTCTCCTGGCGGATCAGGCCGTACACCCAGGCATCGTCCAGCCCGGCTTGGCGGGTGTAGCGGCTCATCACGTCGTAGTGGGGGGTGGGAAAACGCAAGGTGAAGTCGTGCAGTTGGAGCGTCTTATTGGCCGTGTTGATGGAACGGTCGGGCCATTCTTCCCGCCGCGCCACCTCCGCCGCCGCCAGCAACTGGCGGTCGTTGAAATTCCGCGTCCCCCACAGCCACTCCCGCGTCGCCTCGGTGCGCAGCCCCAGCCGATAAAGGGCCAGGGCCCGCTGGACGGACGGCAGCTTCCTCACCGCGGCGATTTCGTCGCCGCCGGGCTTGTAGGCGATGGACGGGGGGCCGATGACCGCCCCCAACTCCTCTTCGGCTAGCTGACCGTAGAACAGGTGTTCGCCGGAAAGGGGGGCGAAGATCGCGTTCGCCGCCGCCGTTTTGCCCTGGGCCTTCAGCGCCCGTGCCTTCCAGTAACGCCACGCCGGCAACTAGCGGCCGGCGTCGGACATGGCGTTGATGGCGGCGAGCACCTCGTTCCAGTTCTGAGCCCGCAGGGCCAGGCGGGCCCGCCATTCCAATTGGGTGTCGCCCAGCCGCCCCGCCTTGGCGAACCACCCCAGGGCCTCGGGATAAAGCCGGCGCGCCGCCTGGAAAGCCATTTGTCCCCACAGGTATTCCTGCTCGGCTTGGCTGAAGCGCCCCTGGATTTCCTCCCATTGGGATTTCGCCAAATCGGGCTGGCTGCGGGCAAGGCGGTACAGGGCAAAGATGGTCAGTTCCCGCCCGCCGCGGCTTCGCAGGTCCACGGGCAGGCGATCGAGAAAACGCTGGGGGTTTTCCGAGGCCAGCGTCAACTGGTCCAGCCAGGGGCCCTGCTGGCCGGCCGGCAGGCGTTCCGCCGCGCTGCGGGCGGTCCCCGTGTTGCCCTGCTCCAGGGCCAAGCGCAGCCTGGCCCACACCTCTTCGCCGCTCAGCTTGCCCGCATCGGCCATGGCGTCGAACACAGGGCCGCAGCTCTTGGGCAGGGAATCGCCGGTCAGCCACACGGAACGGGCCTCTTCCCACGCCATGCCATCCTTGCGGGCCAGGCGGGCTTGCAGGTTGTAACAGGCCAGATCGGTATCGGCATTGGCATTGGCATTGGCCAGGAGAGGGTATTCCGCCGCGAACAGCGGCCAGTTCTGTTTCTTGCCCAGCTTGCGCAGCCATTCGGCGCGCACCCGGTCGGAAATCGGGCTGTCGGCGTAACTGTTGATGAAGCCGCGGATTTCGGCTTCGCTCGCGTCGTCGAGACGCATCAGCAAATCCCAGGAGGCGGCATAGGGGCCAAACACCGTGCCCTGCAATCGCTGGGCGTAGGCGGCCACCCGCGGGCCGTCACCGACACGGTAGGCGTCGCGGGCAGCGAGAAAATCCTCATCCTCCCCCGCCCAAACGCCGCCACCCACAAGGAGAAGCAACGCGCCGATTAGTAAAATTCCGCGCATAACCTACTATAGTAAAGACCGCTTTTACAACCCAGGCGAAGCCTTATCCCGTCAGCCCTGCCGGGTTCTCCGCCTACGCCGCTAGGATAGCACGGATGCCCCACGCCAGCGTAAACCCGGCCGATGGTCGGCTCGTCGCCACCTTCCCCGACTGGGATGCCGGCACCCTCAACAACGCCCTGGAACTGGCCCATGTGGCTTGGCGCACTTGGCGCTTCACCAGCTTCGACCACCGCGCCGAACGGATGCACGAGGTCTGCCTCAACCTGCGCGGCAGCCTGGAATCCCACGCCCGCCTGATCAGCGAGGAGATGGGAAAACCGATCCGGGAAGCCCGGCCGGAAGTGGAAAAATGCGCCCTGGCCTGCGAATACTACGCCCTGTGGGCACGGCACTTTCTCCAGGAGGAACCGGTGGAGTCCGACGCCGACCGCAGCTACGTGGCCTACCATCCCCTCGGCACGCTGCTGGCGGTGATGCCGTGGAATTTCCCCTATTGGCAGGTGTTCCGCGCCGCCGTTCCGGCCCTGATGGCGGGCAACGCCGTCGCCCTCAAGCACGCCTCCAACGTCCCCCGCATCGCTTTGGCCCTGGAAAAACTTTTCCGCGACAGCGGTTTTCCCGAAGGCATGTTCTCCACCCTGATGATCGGCGCCAACCAGGTGGCCGACGCCATCGCCAGCCCCTTCGTCC
>JAGUYQ010000111.1 GCA_020061285.1 Betaproteobacteria bacterium | reverse complement strand
TGCCGTTGACCCCGTCCTTGGTCTGGCCGAAGAGGCCGGGGTAGTCCTTGCTGATCTTTTGGCTCAGGTCGCCCGCCGCCAGGGCGTTGGCCACGCGCATGACGTCCTTGAGGCCGACTTCGGTGGTGTCGGACAGTTGGTTGAGGAGTTCGGCCAGGGTTTGGGTGTAGCCGGCTTTGCCCGCCAGGTCCATCTTTTTGCTGAAGTCCCCTTGGTTGGCAGCTTCGACGATGCCTTGGATTTCGCCGACGATTTGGGTCAGGGCGGTGACGGTGCCGTTGACCCCGGCCTTGGTCTGGCCGAAGAGGCCCTGGTAGTCTTTGCCGATGGTCTGGCTGAGGTCGCCGGCGGCCAGGGCGTTGGCGACGCGGGTGACGTCCTTGAGGCCGGTTTCGGTGGTGTCGGAGAGTTGGTTGAGTTCGTTGGCGATGTCCTTGGCGAAACCCTTGTGGGTGCTGGTGTCGAGCTTGGTGCTGAAGTCGCCTTTGTTGGCGGCTTCGACGATGCGCTGGATGTCGCCGACGATGCGCTTGAGGGCTTCCTGCATCACCTTCATGGAGGCCAGCAGGCTGCTGGTGTCCCCCTGCTTGGTGGCGATGGTCATGCTCAGGTCGCCTTCGGCGATCTTGTGCACCACCCCGGCCGCGTAGTCGGGTTCCCCGCCCAGTTGCTTGAGCAGGCTGCGCACGATGACAAACGCAATGACGATGCCGATCAGGGCCGCTATCACCGCCAGGGCAATCATCAGGTTGGTGGCCGAGCCGGCTTGGGCGGCGGCGTCCTCGCCCGCGTCTTCCATCAGCTTGGTCTGGTACTCGATCAGGTCGTTGACTGCCTTGATATAATCGGCTTGCAGTCCACGCAATTCACCCAGCAGGAGATCGCGTGCCTCCGCGGTTTTGCCGTCCTTGACGAACTGAAGGTACTTGTCCTGGGAAGCGATAAATTTGGTGCGCGAATCGACGATTACCGCCAAGCGCTTTTTGCCCTCGTCGGACTTGATCTTATCCTGGAGTTTGTCGATGTTTTCCTTGATGACTTTGCGCGCCTCGTAGACACGCTCGATTTCCTGCTCGCTCTTGGCCTTGTCGGTCTGGATATAGGCGTTGCGCATGGCGCGGGCAATCAGGTTGACATTATTGATGATGTTATTGGCCCACAGCGTCTTGGGAAACTTGTCTTGAACCATGTCGTTCACGCTGGTATTCAAACTGCGGATGTTGCTGATGCCGATCACCGCCACCAGCACCATCAGCACGATAACAGCCCCAAATCCAAGACCTAGCTTGGTGCCCACCTTCATATTGGACAAAGACATCGAACCTCCCTGGTTTAGCGATAACATGCGGCGGACCGCCGCTTATTGTTGATTCCCAATGTCAAGAATAAGTCCCGTTCAGCCACACGTCAACAAACATGCCGCATCGTGGCTATGCAACCTCTCCAGGCTAGGATATGGTGGCTAAATGTCAACCACGTAAATACACAACAAAAAAGCCCGGAGGAACCAGGCTTTTTTGACCACAGCGGAAAACCCGTCAGGAAATGCTCTGGTAGTAAAGATTCTGTGGGTGATTGGCCTGGGCGAAAAAGAACCAGCGCTCCGCCAGCAAGCCGGCGTACTGGGTCAGCACAGCCAACGCCATCAAGGCCACCGAAGAAGACATCAAGCCGGAACCGAGCAGCACCACGGGCACGGGAAACACCAGCACCAGGAACACCCACTTCACCGAGCGCACCACGGAAGGGGGCATGTGGTGGAAGAACTCGCGGGTATTGAAGGAACTGCCCATGAAGCCCTGGGCCTTCTGCGCCACCTTGTTATGGCGCACGCCGATGGCGGTTTGCAGGGTGGACTTGGGCTTGAGGCGCGCGTTGCGGATCAGGGAGGCCCCCCGTGTCAGCAGTGCGGCGCCCGTAAGGATGATCGCCCACACACCGTAGAACTCCACCAGGTCGGGGGCGGTGAAATGGGCGAAGGCCGTGGCCAGGGTGAAGCCGGAGGCGCCGCCGAGGAGGATGAAGTTGAACACCGTGAGGGGACTGTGCCATTCCTGGAGAAACTTGATACAGGCGTAAATCATGCCGGTGCACACGAACAGGGTGAAACACAGCACGGTGGCGGCGGCGCCGAGCAGCATCGGCAGGCTCAGGCCCACGGTACCGAGGTAGACCACCGGGTATTCCAGTTCCAGCCAGTGGGCGGCACCGTAAAGGAACACCGTACCCATGAAGGCGGGCAGGGCGATCACTTCCCGTGACAGCCAGGAGGTGCGCCACTTGGCGGCGGCGCGCCAGGCGCGTTCGGGATGGCCGAGGTGGAAAAAGGAAGCCAACAGGCCCAGCCCCAGGAACACCAGGACCACCAGGCTGCCCAGGCCGTAGAACTGCTGGCTGCCCTGGGACGGCAGCACCTTGAACAGGGCGTACACTTCGCCGGTGTAGAGGGCCAGGAACAGCCCTTGGCCGATACCGATAAGGGTGGTGAGAAAAATCACCGAAAACGCGGGATGCATTGCTGAATACTCCAATAAGTCCGGTTAGAACATCACGTCGTCGAAGGAAGGTTCGTCCAGGGCCGGTTTCGGCAGGTGGCCTTCCTTGACCAGCGGGTTGTCGGCGCGCACCAGTTCATCCTCGTGGATGCGAATGTTGGTCTTGCGCCGCGGCAGGTAGTGGTTGGCCGGGTTGGTACCCCACTCGGCCATCAGCTGGTAGCCGCCGGCCTCGCGGATGGCATGGGACACCTCGGACTCGGGATCGTGGATGTCGCCGTACAGCCGGGCGGAAGTCGGGCAGGCGCGCACGCAGGCGGGGCGCCGCTCTTCCTCGGTCATCTTCGGATCGTAGATGCGGTCGACGCAGAGGGTGC
>JAGUYQ010000295.1 GCA_020061285.1 Betaproteobacteria bacterium | reverse complement strand
CGGCGCATGGGCATGCTGTTCCAGTTCGGCGCCCTGTACACCGACCTGTCCGTTTACGACAACGTGGCCTTTCCCCTGCGGGAACACACCAACCTGACCGAGTCCATGGTCCACGACCTGGTGCTGCTGAAGCTTAACGCCGTCGGCCTGCGCGGCGCCCACAAGCTGATGCCCTCCGACCTCTCCGGCGGCATGGCGCGCCGGGTGGCCCTGGCACGGGCCATCGCCCTGGACCCGATGCTGATCATGTACGACGAGCCCTTCACCGGCCTCGACCCGATTTCCCTCGGGGTGACGGGCAACCTGATCCGCCGCCTCAACGACGCCCTGGGCGCCACCTCCATCATGGTGACCCACGACGTCCACGAATCCCTGCAAATCGTGGACTACATCTACTTCGTCTCCGACGGCCAGATCGTGGCCCAGGGGACGCCGGACGAAATCCGCAACACCGAACTGCCCTTCGTACACCAGTTCGTCTACGGGGAAATCGACGGCCCGGTGCCTTTCCACTATCCCGCCGAGCCCATGGGCCGCGATTTGCAACTGGAGGCGTGACGGTGAACGGACTGACGGGCGTGCTGCGCTATCTGGGCAATTACGTGGTGAGCAGCGTTTGGCGGCTGGGTTACGGCACTCGCCTGTTCCTGCTGACCTTGCTGTATTCCGGCGAAAGCTTCAAGCGTTTTCAGTTGGTGCTGAAGGAGTTGTACTCCATCGGCGTGCTGTCACTGGTGATCATCATGGTGTCGGGTCTGTTCGTCGGCTTCGTGCTCGGTTTGCAAGGCTACAACACCCTGGAGAAATACGGTTCCGAGCAGGCCCTGGGCGTCCTGGTGGCCCTCTCCCTGGTGCGGGAGCTGGGGCCGGTGGTGACCGCCCTGCTGTTCGCCGGGCGGGCGGGCACCGCGATCACCGCCGAGATCGGCCTGATGAAGGCCACCGAGCAGTTGTCGGCGATGGAGATGATGGCGGTGGAGCCCGTGGCCCGCGTGGTGGCGCCCCGTTTCTGGGCCGGCGTGATTTCCATGCCCCTGCTGGCGGCCCTGTTCAGCACCATGGGCGTGTTCGGCGGCTACATCGTCGGCGTGGTGCTGATCGGCGTGGACGAAGGCTCCTTCTGGTCCCAGATGCAGTCCTCGGTGGATTTCCACGAGGACATCATGAACGGCGTCATCAAGAGCGTCGTTTTCGCCGTGGCGGTGACCGCCATCGCCCTATTGGAGGGCTACGATTCCAAGCCGACCGCCGAGGGCGTGTCGCGGGCGACCACCCGCACCGTGGTGACGTCGTCCCTGATGGTTTTGTTTTTGGATTTCATTTTGACCTCCCTGATGTTCACGTCCTGAGGGCAAGGAGAATAAATTGATCGAACGTACGAAAATGGATCTGTGGGTGGGCGTATTCGTGGCGGCGGGCCTCGCCGGGTTGTTGTTCCTTTCCATGAAGGTGGGGAACATGAGCGGTTTTTCCGTGACTAACGGCTACACGCTCCATGCCTACTTCGACAACGTCGGCGGCCTCAAGGTGCGGGCGCCGGTAAAAAGCGCCGGCGTGGTGGTGGGCCGGGTGGCGGAAATCAATTTCGACAACCAGCGCTACGAAGCCGACGTGGTGGTGAAAATCGACGGGCGCTTCACGTTTCCCAAGGACACCTCCGCCAGCATACTGACTTCCGGCCTCCTGGGAGAGCAGTACATCGGCCTGGACGCGGGCGGCGACGACCAGACGCTGAAGGACGGCGACAAGTTCCAGATCACCCAATCCGCCGTGGTGCTGGAGAAATTGATCAGCCAGTTCCTGTACGGCAAGGCATCCGAAGGCGACAACGGAAAGAAATAATTTTAGTTCAAGGGGTTAACGATGAAACGTTTTTTTGCTTTTCTGCTTGCGGGTTTGTTGAGCCATAACCTGATGGCGGCCGAAACGGCGCCGGATGTCCTGGTGAAGCAGGTGTCCCAGGACGTCCTCGGCATCATCAAAAAAGACAAGGATATCCAGGCCGGCAACCGGAAGAAGATTTTCGACCTGGTGGAAACCCGCGTTCTGCCCAACTTCGACTTTAGCCGCATGACGCAACTGGCGGTGGGCAAGAACTGGCGTAGCGCCAGCCCGGAGCAGCAAAAGCAACTGGTGGAGGAGTTCCGTTCCCTGCTGGTGCGCACCTATTCCCTCTCCCTGTCCAACTACAAGAACCAGACCGTGGACTACCGGCCCCTGGCCTCCCAGCCCGGCGACACCGACGTGACGGTGAAAACCCTCATCATTCAGCCCGGCGGCGAGCCGATCCCGGTGGATTACAGCATGTGGAAGACCCCCCAGGGCTGGAAGGTGTACGACATCGCCATCGCCAACGCCAGCCTGGTGACCACCTATCGCGGCCAGTTCAACAACGAGATTCGCCAGTCCGGCATCGACGGCCTGATCAAGAAGCTGGCCGACAAGAACAGTGCCGACGACGGCGGCAAGCAGGCGAACACCAAGAAACTCTGATGGCTGACTCTGCCCTGATCCGGGACGGAAACCAATTCCGCCTCACCGGCCCCGTCGTCAAGGCCAACGCCGTTTCCCTCCTGGAGCAGGGGGGGGCGATGTTCGACGGCGGCGAGGCGACGGTGGACTTCTCGGGGGTGACCGAGGTGGATTCCTCCGCCGTCAGCCTGATGCTGGAGTGGCGGCGCCGCAGCAAAGGACGCCAGCGCCTGCGTTTCGTCAACCTGCCGGAGAACCTGCTGAGCTTGGCGGACCTGTACGGTGTGATGGATGTCCTGCAACAGGCCGAAAACGCCTGAACCCTTGAAACGATCTGTCGGCGCGGCGGGGTCTCCCGCCGCGTCTTGTTTTTGGAGCCCGCCTTGGCGATGATTCCCGCCCTTCACATCCAGTCGGTGCATAAGCGCTTCGGCGACTTGCACGCCCTGCGCGGCATCGACCTGACGGTGGCGCAGGGGGAGTTCTTCGCCCTCCTGGGCCCCAACGGCGCCGGCAAGACCACCCTCATCAGCCTCCTGGCCGGCCTGTCCCGCGCCACTTCCGGCCGCCTGGCGGTGATGGGCCACGACGTGGTGGACGACTACCGCCAAGCGCGGCGGGCCCTCGGGGTGGTGCCCCAGGAGCTGGTGTACGACGCCTTCTTCACCGTGAGCGAGGTGCTGCGCTTCCAGTCCGGCTACTTCGGCATCCGCAAGAACGACACCTGGATCGACGAGCTGCTGGACAAGCTGGGCCTCACCGACAAGGCCGACACCTACGTGCGCAACCTGTCCGGGGGCATGAAGCGCCGGGTGCTGGTGGCCCAGGCCCTGGTCCACAAGCCGGCGGTGGTGGTGCTGGACGAACCCACCGCCGGGGTGGACGTGGAGCTGCGCCAGAGCCTGTGGGAATTCATCCGCCGCCTCAACCGGGAAGGCCATACCATCGTCCTCACCACCCACT
>JAGUYQ010000345.1 GCA_020061285.1 Betaproteobacteria bacterium | reverse complement strand
GCATTTATAGACCACGTTCCCTAAGATGCCATCCAAGCCGCACCGAACACCACGCAGCACAGCACAAACGCAGAGCAACCACAGACAACTTTTAACACGCTGAGAACGAGGAGAATCGAATGGATCAATCCGCACGTTATGCTGATCTGAGCCTCAAGGAAGAGGACCTGATCGCCGGTGGCAAGCACATCCTGTGCGCCTATAAGATGAAGCCCGCCAAGGGCTACGGCTTCCTGGAAGTCGCCGCTCACGTCGCCGCCGAATCCTCCACCGGCACCAACGTTGAAGTCTCCACCACCGACGACTTCACCAAGGGCGTTGACGCCCTGGTGTACATGATCGACGAGGCCACCGAAGAGGTTCGCATCGCCTATCCGCTGGACCTGTTCGACCGCAACATTATCGACGGCCGTATGATGCTGGTCTCCTTCCTCACCCTGACCATCGGCAACAACCAGGGCATGGGCGACTGCGAATACCTGAAGATGTACGACTTCTACATGCCCCGCCGCGCCATCGAGCTGTTCGACGGCCCCGCCGTGGACATCAGCAACCTGTGGCGTGTCCTGGGTCGTCCCGTGGTGGATGGCGGCTACATTTCCGGCACCATCATCAAGCCCAAGCTGGGCCTGCGTCCCGAGCCGTTTGCCAAGGCCGCCTACCAGTTCTGGCTGGGTGGCGATTTCATCAAAAACGACGAACCCCAGGGCAACCAGGTGTTCTGCCCCGCCAAGAAAGTCTATCCCCTGGTGTATGATGCCATGAAGCGCGCCATGGACGAGACCGGCGAGGCCAAGATTTTCTCCGCCAACATCACCGCTGACGACCACGCTGAGATGATCGCCCGTGGCGAATTCATCCTCGAAGCCTTCGGCCCCGACGCCGACAAGGTGGCCTTCCTGGTGGACGGCTACGTGGGCGGCCCCGGCATGGTGACCACCGCCCGCCGTTACTTCTCCCGCCAGTACCTGCACTACCACCGTGCCGGCCACGGCGCCGTGACCTCCCCCAGCTCCAAGCGCGGCTATACTGCCTACGTGCTGGCCAAGATGTCCCGCCTGCAAGGCGCCTCCGGTATCCACGTCGGCACCATGGGCTACGGCAAGATGGAGGGCAGCAAGGACGACCGCAACATCGCTTACATCATCGAGCGCGATGAGTATCAGGGTCCCGCCTACAACCAGAAGTGGTACGGCATGCGCCCCACCACCCCGATCATCTCCGGTGGCATGAACGCCCTGCGTCTGCCGGGCTTCTTCGAGAACCTGGGCCACGGCAACGTGATCAACACCGCGGGTGGCGGTTCCTACGGCCACATCGACAGCCCCGCTGCCGGCGCCAAGTCCCTGCGTCAAGCCTACGAGTGCTGGAAGGCCGGTGCCGACCCGATCCAGTGGGCCAAGGAGCATCAGGAATTCGCCCGTGCTTTCGAGTCCTTCCCCCACGACGCCGACAAGATTTATCCCGGCTGGCGCGAAAAGCTGGGCGTGCACAAGTAATAGGCGCGTACAGCTTACGCTGAAACCGAGAAACGCCCCCGCCCTCGGGGGCGTTTTTCTTCCGGGGTTAGAGCCCGGATAGTGATGTGGATATTGGTCCGCATCCAAATGTGGCCGCCTTGGGCCGCGTTTGAATGCGGATTTGCACAGGAGATCGCCATGACCGACAAGGAACAGTACAAGGTCCACAAGGAACCCTATTACCAAGCCCAGGGCAATGAGGTGACCCTGTATGAGGCCGCCTACCGCAACCGCCTGCCGGTGATGGTGAAGGGCCCCACCGGCTGCGGCAAGTCCCGTTTCATCGAGTACATGGCCTGGAAGCTGGGCAAGCCATTGATCACCGTGGCTTGCAACGAGGACATGACGGCCTCCGACCTGGTCGGCCGCTATCTGCTCGAGGCCAACGGCACCCGCTGGCTGGACGGCCCGCTGACCACCGCCGCACGCATCGGCGCCATCTGCTACCTGGATGAGATCGTCGAGGCGCGCCAGGACACTACCGTGGTGATCCACCCGCTGACCGACCACCGCCGCACCCTGCCCTTGGACAAGAAGGGGGAACTGATCGAGGCTCACCCCGATTTTCAGTTGGTGATCTCCTACAACCCGGGTTACCAGTCGTTGCTGAAAGACCTCAAGCAGTCCACCAAGCAGCGCTTCACGGCCTTTGATTTCGACTACCCCGCTCCCGAGCTGGAGACCGCCATCCTGTCCAAGGAAACGGGCCTCGACGAGGCCACCACGGCCAAGCTGGTGAAGATCGGGCAGGCTGCCCGCAACCTGAAGGGCCACGGCCTGGACGAGGGCATCTCCACCCGCCTGCTGGTTTATGCCTCCACGCTGATCAAGGACGGCGTCGCTCCGCGCGACGCTTGCCGCATGGCCCTGGTGCGCCCGATCACCGACGATGCCGACATTCGCGAGACGCTGGATCACGCGATCGACGCGACGTTCGCGTGACGAGGCCGTGGGGCGCAAGGCATAGCGCCATTGCGCCCATGAGGGGTGGGCCGTGGTTGTGAAACCGCCAAGACGGCGACCGCCACGCTCCGCCGGATGTTGGGTGGTGCATTGCGTGTGGCTTTGCACCCTTCGTGGGATTGAACGCGGACCATGTCTATGACCGAGACGGAAACCGAATACCAGCACCCCCTGATGGCCGCCTACTGGAAGCAGCTCAACAGCGGCTTCCCGCGTGTCAAGGAGGTGTTCGAGGACACCATGGCGGAGGCCCTGGCGGTGCTCAGCCGCGAAGGCCTGTCCGCTTATCTCGACGCCGCGGGTTTCCTCGGCCGCATGGGGCGCGGCGACGAACCCATCCTGGCTTTCCTGGAGGAATGGCCCTCGGTGGCCAAGGCCCTGGGCGAGGAGGCCTTGGCGCCGGTGATGAAGGCCGTCCATGCGATGCACAAATCGCCCAATGGCAAGGCCATCGCCCCCTTCATTCAGACCCTGGCCCCGGTGGCGCGTCGCCAGCACTCGCTGGAGCAGCTCGAGCGTTATCTCGATATTGCCATGGACCTGATGGCTCAAACCACGGGTTCCATTCATGGTCACCACACCACCTTTCCCAGCCCCGGCCTGCCGGAGTTCTACCAGCAAGCGCCCTTCCTGTTCAGCCAGCTATCCATGGAGGGCGTGCGTAACTGGGTGATATACGGTATCCGCAACTACCGCACGCACCCGGAGCGGCAGACCGAATACTTCGCCCTCAAGTCCGCCGACAGCCGGGCGGTCATGCAGCGGGAGCGCCATGGCGTGCTGTTCGCCGACGTGGAACGCAAGCTGGACCTCTACCTGCGAGGCCTCTGGCAGGATGCCGACCAACTGGTTCCCTATTCCACCGCTTTCGACGAGTTGCGCAAGCCGATTCCCTATTACGACAGGCTGGGCATGCGTGTGCCGGATGTATTCGACAGCCTCCATGGCGTGAAGGGTATTGACCGCTATCGCGCCGTCCTGGCGCACATGGTCGGCCATCGCCGGTGGACGACGCAGATCATCGCCGACAACTACAGCCCCCTGCAACGCATGGCGGTGGAGTTTTTCGAGGATTGCCGCATCGAAACCCTGCTGATGCGCGAATATCCCGGCCTGCGCGATACCTTCCTGGCGCTTCACCCCTTTCCTGGCGAGGACGATTGCGACCCGGAAACCCTATCCTGCCTGCGCCATCGCCTGACCATGATGTCCCGCGCCTTGCTGGACCCGGAACACCCATACCGGAATCCCGACATTCGGGAATTTGCCGAGCGTTTTCGCGAGGCCCTGGCCCAGGGCGAGAGCAATACCCGCGAGACCGCCGACCTGGCCCTTGCCTTCGTGGCCCGCACCCGGCGGCAAAGCGACCAGTTCGCCAAGGTTTACTTCGACAATACCGTCATCGATTACCGCGACGACAACCGCCACATGTGGCAGTACATTGAGGACAGCGATGACGAGGATTTCTTTGACGACCCGGACAAGAAGCAGAAGAAGGAGGCCGAGGTTCAATCCCTGCCGCCCCGCCACTATCCGGAGTGGGACTACAACAGCCAGACCTACCGGCCCGATTGGGTGAGCCTGTACGAGGCCTTGCACCCCAAGGGCAATCCAGGGGATATCGACCGGCTGTTGCAAAAGCACGATGCCTTGGCCAAGCGCCTGAAGCGCATCCTCGATCTGCTCAAACCTCAGGACAAGGTGCGTATCCGCTACCAGGAAGAGGGAAGCGAGTTGGACCTGGACGTGGCTATCCGTTCGCTCATCGATTTCAAGGGGGGGGCCACGCCCGACCCGCGCATCAACATGAGCCACCGCACCAGTGGCCGCAACATTGCCGTGAGCCTGGTGCTGGACTTGTCCGAATCCCTCAACGAAAAAGTGGCCGGTTCCGAGCAGACCATTCTGGCGTTGTCGCAAGAGGCGGTGTCCCTGCTGGCCTGGGCCATCGAGCGCCTGGGAGACCCGTTTGCGATATCGGGCTTTCATTCCAACACCCGCCACGACGTGCGCTTCATGCACATCAAGGGCTACGGCGAGAGTTTCGGCGATGAGGTGAAGGCCCGTATCGCAGCCATGGAGGCGGGCTATTCCACCCGCATGGGCGCCGCCATGCGCCACGCCGCCCACTACCTGGAATCGCGCCCCGCCGACAAGAAGCTGATGCTTATCCTCACCGACGGCCAACCGGCTGACGTGGACGTGCAGGACGAACGCCTGCTGATAGAGGACGCCCGCCGCGCGGTCCGGGAGCTCGATCAGAAGGGGATATTCACCTACTGCATCAACCTCGACCCCAAGGCCGACGAGTACGTGGCGGACATTTTCGGCAAGCAATACACGGTGATCGACAACATCCAGCGCCTGCCGGAACGCCTGCCGCAATTGTTCATGGCGCTGACCAAATAGGGACGGGCGTCTAGCGGCGCTTGCCGGAAACCTCTTCCTCCAGGCGCATGATGGCGCCGACGATGTCACGGGAGGCGCAGGAGAAATCCCGGCCCGTGGCGAGCAACGCCTCCGCCCCTTGCTTGTCGCCGGTTTCCGCCTTGCGCACGATTTCCGCCGCGGTGCGGTGAAACTGGGTGTGCTTTTCCGCCAGTTCCCGGAAGGGGGGGGAGTCGGCAAATCGACTTTCTTCTTCCCGAATCCAGCGCCCCAGTTCGCACTCATCCTCCTTGGCCACGCTGCCGACATCCAGTTTCTTGCCCCGGCCGTCGAGAAAATTGCGCAGATGGATTTTCCACTTCAAATGGCTGACGATAGCCTCGTCAAAGTCCATGGCATCCTCCGTTGTATTTATTGTGATGTGTGTGAAACATTTCAGCTTTATTAAGCTTAGCCTAAAAATTACAAGGACAGATTGGGCCGAGGAGTGCCGTTGTGTACCATGAGGCGGTCTTTCTTTATGGAGAACAGCATGTGGCTTACCGGTTCGCCGCTCCCCTGCCTGTCGGCCGGCTTTTTTCACCCGCTTCGCCTAGCTCCCGGCCAGGACCTGCG
>JAGUYQ010000097.1 GCA_020061285.1 Betaproteobacteria bacterium | reverse complement strand
TGTTCCAGACCAAGTCCCAGCCCTTCGCCAGCCAGCCCTCGGGCATGAGGAACTTGAGCACGACGCCGCCCACCCCCAGCAGCATGAGGGCGAACAGGACCAGGTCGATCAGCAGGTGGAGGAGGGATTTCACCGGCGAGGCCATGTCATTCTCCGATGTCCTCGTTCCACAGGGTGGGGTGGTTGACGACGAATTCGCGCATCAGTTTGACGCAGGCGGGGTCGTCCGCCACCGTCACGCTCACGCCGCGGCTTTTCAGCCACGTCTCCTCGCCCATGAAGTTGCGGTTTTCCCCCACCACCACGCGGGGGATGCCGTAGAGGGCTATGGCGCCACTGCACATGGGGCAGGGGGAGAGGGTGGTGTAAAGCACGCACTCCCGGTACACCGAGGCGGGGAGACGGCCGGCGTTTTCCAGGGCGTCCATCTCCCCGTGGAGGATGGCGCTGCCTTTCTGTATCCGCCGGTTGTGGCCGCGCCCGATGATCCTGCCCTGGTGCACCAGCACCGAGCCGATGGGGATGCCGCCTTCCTTCAGGCCCTGCTCGGCCTCCTCGATGGCGGCTTGCATGAATGGGTCCATGGCGCCTCCCTTTCGTGCAGGCTCAGCGGCCCTTGCCGCTGAGGGAGCCCCGGTTGTAGTCCTTGTCGCCGGGCATCACCGTCCGGCCCAGGCCCATCCATCCCCCTTGAGCGGCCTCGGGGCGGAGCTGGTTTTCCGGGTACTGGTCGGCGATTTTTTTCGCCACGGCGGCTTTCTTTTCATCCACGTACTGCCAGCGGCCGTTGGGCTGGAGCAGGACCTTGTCGCCAGTGGCGGTGGTGGCTTCGATGGGGGCGGGGTCGGCCCAGGCGGGCAGTGAGGCGCACAAAAGGCAGCCGAGAAGGCAGGCGAGGCGCATGGGCATCCTTGGTATGTGATAGGGTTAGGGCAAGTTTAGGCGGCGCAGAAGCTGGCGTAAACCTCCGGCGTGGAGAAGTTTCGGGCACTTTTTTGCCGGGCCGTGTTCCCATGGACGCAACCGGTGCCAAAACCGGACATGACAAGCCGACAATAATTGGGGTTAACGATATGGAATTGCATACCTTTTTCTTTGCGCTGGCGGCTATTTTGCTGTCCGCGCGTTTCCTGGCCGAGCTCGGCAGCCGCTTCGGGGTGCCGGCGGTGATCGGCGAGCTGGCGGCGGGGCTGATTTTCGGCCCTTCCCTCCTGGGTTGGCTCGAGCCGGGTGAAACCCTGAAGATTCTTGCCGAGATCGGCATCATCCTGCTGCTGTTCGAAGTGGGCATGGATACGGACATCTACCGCCTCGCCAAGGCCGGCAGCAAGCCGGTGGTGGTGGCGGGCATCGGCTTCGTCCTGCCCTTCCTCGCCGGCTATGCCGTCAGCGCCTACGTCCTCGATTTGCCGATGCTCGCCAGCCTCTTCGTCGGCGGCACCCTGACCGCCACCAGCATCGGCATCACCGTGCGGGTCTTGTCCGACCTCGGGCGGCGTTCGTCGGACGAGGCCCAGGTGGTGATCGGCGCGGCGGTGCTGGACGACATCCTGGGGGTCATCGCCCTGGCCTTCCTCTACCAGTTCGCGGTGCTGGGGGAGGTGACGGTGGCCTCCATCGGCCAGGTCAGCCTGTTCATCCTGATCTTCATGCTGCTGGCGCCGGTGGCGGCCAAGGCGGTGGCCTGGATCATCGACCACTTCGACCGCAAGAGCGAATCCCCCGGCCTCCTGGTGACCATGGTGGTGAGCCTGATCATGATTTTCAGCTATGTGGCCCACGCCGTAGGAGCGCCGGCGATCATGGGCGGCTTCGCCGCCGGCGTGGCCCTGGGCCAGGGCTTCAAGCTGCGCCTCGGCGGGGGGAAGGGGGCCTTGTCCTCCCTCTTCAACCGCGTGTTCTCCGCCAGCCCGGAATTGACCCATCGCCTGGAGGGCCAGCTTCGTCCCCTGGTGCACCTCTTCAGCCCCATTTTCTTCGTCATGGTGGGGGTGTCCCTGAATCTCAAGGTGGTGGACTTCAGTTCGCCCTTCGTCTGGTGGATGGCTCTTTCCTTGACGGTGGTCGCTGTTTTTGGCAAGTGGCTGGCGGGGTTCTTCATCCGGGAGAGCCGCCTGCGCCAATCGGCCATCGGCCTGTGCATGATTCCCCGCGGCGAGGTGGGGCTGATTTTCGCCCAGCTCGGCTACGAGCAAGGCCTGCTCGGCCTGGAGAGCTACGCCGCCCTGTTGATCGTCATCGCCCTCACCACCGCTCTGCCGCCTTTCGTCCTCAAGTGGTACTACGGTAAGTGGGGAAGTCGGCCGGAGTTGGCGGGCTAAACCTCGTACAGCAGGCCGCCCCGGAACACCAGGGCGCAACGCACCGGCTTGCCGGGGAAGGCGGCGGCCACCGCCTGGCGGTATTCGGCCAGTTGTTCCCGATAAGGGGCGGCGGCGCGGGCGGGGTTGGCGACGGCCTCGGTGGTCTTGTAGTCCAGCACCCAGAAGGCGTCCTCCAGTTCCACCAGGCGGTCGATGCGGCGGGTCTCCCCGGTGGCGTTGCGGTAGGGGAGTTCGTTCCAGGCCCGGCGGTAGAGGGCGGGATCGAAGAAGGCTTGTAGGCCCGGCGCCGCCAGGATGGCCTGGGCTTCCCGCCACAGGGGATCGAACTCGTCATGCTCCAGTTCCAGACGGTCTTGCAGGGTAGCCTTGTCGCGCACGGCGTCCGGCGGCGCCAGCCACTCCAGCAGGGCGTGGAGGCGGATGCCGAGGCGCTGCTGGGGCGTTTGCTCGGCCTGTTCCCGCTTTCCCACCGCCAGGGGCC
>JAGUYQ010000223.1 GCA_020061285.1 Betaproteobacteria bacterium | reverse complement strand
CCGACGGCTTGAGCCGTTCCAGGGTGGCGGCCAGGCGGCCGGGAGGGATTTCCGTCACCTTGAATTCGCCGCTGGCGAGATTCAGCCACGCCAGGCCGGTGAATTCCTTGGCCGGAAACAGGGCCAGCAGCAGGTTGTCCCGCTTGTCGTCGAGGAGGGCGCTGTCGGTGAGGGTGCCGGGGGTGACGATGCGGGTTACCCGGCGTTCCACCGGCCCCTTGCTGGCGGCCGGGTCCCCCACCTGGTCGCAGATGGCCACCGATTCCCCCAGCTTCACCAGCTTGGCGAGATACTGTTCCACCGAGTGGTAGGGCACTCCCGCCATCTTGATCGGCTCCCCCCCCGAGGCGCCGCGCCGGGTGAGGGTGATGCCCAGCAACTGGGCCGCCCGCTCGGCGTCGTCGAAGAACAGTTCGTAAAAATCTCCCATGCGGTAGAGCAGCAGCATGGCGGGGTGCTCCGCCTTGATGCGCAGGTATTGCTGCATCATGGGGGTGTGGTTGGCTAAACCGTGTTCCGAGTCATTGTTGCTTTGCTTTTTGTTGCTTCCAGACAAGTGTTAGTCTCCGTGTTCCGCTTACCGGGATTAAATGCTTTGCGTAGGCCGGGTGCTTCGTAGCCACTCTCTCACTTCGCTTAGGTCGTCCATGTCGATATCGTCACCCAAGCTGCCGTCGTCTTTCACCCAGCGCAGTCGCTTCTGATCCTTGGTCAAGAACAGAACCTTACCGTAGTAGGCGGGTACATGCTTGGCCTTGCGGGCGGCGTCCTTGACGTTTTCCTTGGTTTCGATCAACCGGATGATGGGGGCGTCGCCAGGGTAATGCTCCAAGCAAACAACGAAATCAGGATGGAAAAAATTGCGATGCTCGCCACGCACTAGCCGGACCGAATAGGGTTTACGGTCCGGGTTGCGGTGCCACCACGTTACAAAATCGGAACGGTCGAGAGCCTGGGCAAAAGCCCGCTCCTCGTTATTGAGTGTGGAACCGCCATCGTATTTTCCGGTGATGTGGTTTTGTCCGTCGAGGGACCAAGTCCGGTCAGAGAGAAACGCCCGGTCGTCCAGAAACAGGGTCTGTTCGACGTTCGCCAACTCCTCGTTGCTGGGAGGCAACACACCGTAAATGTTTTTCCTGGATGGCGCCAAGGGGATATCTGTCGGGAATAGCATGATGTCGGGCAAAGGGGCGGCATCCACCGTTTCGGACTGTGCCGCAATTGCCTCATGCAAGGCCTCGGTCAACCGGTCTCCCTGGCGGATGATTACCCAATGGGCGGCGTCACGGGCGTGGCGCTGCAAGGTTTTTTCGTCGGACATCTGCTCGGCATCGAGGCCTTCAATAGCCTCCCGCACCAAGGGCAGCATCCGTTGCGCCAAGACCTCGGCAATTACCCGGCAATCCTCATCCTCTACCTGGGGCAAGTCGCGCAGGTGCTGGAGGGCTTCACGGGCCAGGGCATTGCGGTCGGTCACGATTTGCACCACTTCGTCATGGCTGAGGTGAGTGGTTAGCTCGGTGTGAATTTCGGTTTCCTTGAGCCGATTCAGGGCAACCTTGATGGCGTCGCCGGCTAGTTTTTCAGGAATATCTAGCTTGGCTGCTACGTTGTGGGAAATGGCGCTCATGTCGGCCATTTCCGGTCGTTGCTCCCGCTTGAGGGCCTTGGGCAGGTTGCGGGCGGATGTCGTGCGCCGGTAAGCTCTTATGCCCCGTTCGGCCAGAAAAACAATCAGTTCTTCCTCGGTTTTTGGCGTATGCGCGGTGGAAGGTTTGTGCGTTGGGATGGCAAGAGGAAGAAGTTCATCCAAATCCTGGTCGAACAGTTCAGCCTGGGGCCCGGAACTTGATGGGGGCACGTCGGGTGTCCGAGGGGCTGGTGTGGCAGCGGATACCTCATTCCCAGGCAGGGGTAAGTCATAGGTCAGCGGAGATTGCGGTGTGGCGCGGTTGCTGTATACCACCGCCCCGGAAACCGTCTGCCGGGTCACCAGTTTTTCCGTCTGTCCTTCCAACTGATCTTTGATTTGGGCCGTGGCCTGAACCGCCGCCTCAAAGCCCCGCTGGGCCTCGGCATTGGCAAGGTACACGTAGGCGGTGTCGAAGTCGGCGGGAATGGCCTGAGTCCTCGGGTACGAGGAGCGGATGGCCTGGGAAACCCGCATCACCCGGCCGATGAACTGCATGGCGAAGTCCGGGTCGTTCACGGGCTTGGTCGAAGCCAGCACAAAGGCCCGAGGCGCATCGAACCCCGTTCCCGCCGACTGCTTGAAAATCAGGACTTCCTTGCTGGCGTCGTTGGCGATGGCCGCCATTAGAACCGGGTCCGGCTCGTCGGCGGAGTGTTTTCCGATGGCCTGGGGGGGGACCTTGCACAGGTTGATCAGGTCATGCTCCGCTTCCTCCACCGTTTTATCCCCGTTGGCCACCTGTACCAGCAACAGGGGCGTCAGGTTGACTCCGGCGGCGGCCAGGTCGCGCTTTAGTTTTTGATTGCGTTTCCAGGCCTGGCGCAGCACGGTGCGCTTTAAATCCGCCACGGACTGCACGCTTTGGCGCAGGTCGTAGACGATAGCCTCGATATAACGCTTGTTGAGCCGGGCATCCACTACCGCGTCGCGGCTGACGGTGAAGGACTCGAATTCCGACTTGCCCGCGCTGGCGAGAAAATCCAGCAAACGCT
>JAGUYQ010000038.1 GCA_020061285.1 Betaproteobacteria bacterium | reverse complement strand
GCCGGTGCCGGCGGCCAGGCCGCCGGAGCCCAAGAAAGCGGCGCCTGCCCCGGAGACGGGGCAAGAGGAGACCCTGCCGGATACCGTGATCAAGGATATCATCAAGGAAATCAAGTTTCTGCGTGGCATGGTGGAAGGCCAGTTGGCCGGGTTCGCCTGGGGCGACCTACAGCGCCGGGACCCCGCCAAGGTGGAAATCCTGCGCTCTCTCCTGGCGGTGGGCTTGAGTCCCACACTGTCGCGCCAGCTCCTCGACCGCCTTCCCGCCGACAGCGATTTCAACAAGGGACTGCGCTGGGTGAAAGCGGCGCTGACTCATAATCTGCGGGCGGTGGCGCCGGAGGACGATATCGTGGACAAGGGCGGCATTTATGCCCTGGTGGGGCCTACCGGCGTCGGCAAGACCACTACCGTGGCGAAGCTGGCGGCCCGTTGCACCCTCAAGCACGGCCCGTCGAAGGTGGTGATGCTGACCACCGACAGCTACCGGATCGGCGCCCATGAACAATTGCGCATCTACGGCAAGATCCTCGGCGTACCGGTGTATGCCATCAAGGACGAAAGCGATTTCCAGCTCACCCTGTCCGACTTGCGCCACAAGCACCTGGTGCTGATCGACACCGTCGGCATGAGCCAGCGGGACCGCCGGGTGGCGGAACAGATCGAAATGCTGTCCGGCAACGGCCGCAAGGTGCGCCGCCTGCTGCTGCTTTCCGCCACCTCCCAGGGCAATACCCTGGAGGAAGTGGCCCGCACCTACGAAACCGGCGCCTTCCCCGATAGCGAGATGGCCGGCTGCATCCTGACCAAGATCGACGAGGCGGTGAGCATCGGCAACGTGCTGGACGTGATCATCCGTCACCGCCTGATGCTGCATTTCGTCACCAACGGCCAGCGGGTGCCGGAGGACATGCACCTGCCGAACGCCCACTACCTGATCGACCGCGCCTTCAAGATGGCCCAGACAGTGACGCCCTTTACCCTCCAGGAGGCGGAGTATCCCCTGGTGATGGCGGCTGGCGAGGGCTACGGGGAGCGGGAGGCGATACGTGGCTGAGTTCGCCGCCGACCAGGCGGAAGGCCTGCGCCGCCTGCTGAACCGCAATTTTGTCCGGGTGGTGACCGTCACCGCCGGCCGAACGGGAGTGGGCAAGACCCAAGCCGTGATCAACCTCGCCACCGCCTTGGCGCGGCGCGGCCGTAAGGTGATGGTGTTCGACGAACAGGCGGGCAAGAACAACCTGGAGTATGCCTTGGGGCTGCCGGGGCAGTACGACCTACTGGATGTGGTGCGGCGCGAACGGCATCTGGAGGAGGTGCTGCTTTCGGGCCCTCCGGGGGTGGAGATCGTTCCCGCCGCGCGAGGAGTGAAGGCCCTGGCCGATCTCACGCCGTCGGAGCAGGAATGGCTGGTGCAGTCTTTCCACACTTTGTCCGATTCCGTTGACGTGGTGTTGATCGACGCCGTCGCCGGCCTGGCCGACCATGCCTTGAGCCTGACCCTGGCGGCCCAGGAAGTGGTGGTCACCCTGTCGCGGGACCCGGCCTCGATCACCGACGCCTATGCCCTGATCAAGCGGCTGAGCCGGGATTACGCCAAGCAGCGTTTCCGCATCCTGGTGAGCAAGGTGCGGGAAACGGGGGAAGGTGAAACCATCTTCAAGAATTTCGCCGCCACGGCCCAGCGGTTCCTGGGGGTGAACATCCTCTTCATGGGGGAGGTGCCCTACGAGGAGGAACTGCGCCAAGCGGCAAGACTAAAGCAGCCGGTGGTGGACGCGTTTCCTGCCTCCGATGCGGCGGCGGCCTTCCGCCGCTTGGCGGAGACCGTGGACGAGTGGCCCTGTCCCCGGGAAGACAACAGCCGACTCGACGGTTTCATGCAGCGCCTGATCATGAACAGCCGCCTGACGGCGGAATGCACGCGGATATAACGACAAAAAAATGTATCGCCCCAAAGGGTTGCCGGACAAGGAGCAATTCATCGCCGACCACATTCCGCTGGTCAAGCGGATTGCTTATCATCTCATTGCGCGTCTGCCCCCCAGCGTCCAGGTGGAGGACCTGGTGCAGGCGGGAATGCTCGGCCTGATGGACGCGGCCAATAATTTCGATCCCGGCCAGGGGGCCCAGTTCGAGACCTATGCCTCCCAGCGCATTCGCGGCGCCATGCTGGACGAACTGCGCCAGGTGGATTGGCTGCCGCGTACCGCCCGCAAGAACCTGCGCCAGATCGAGGCCGCCACCCATGTGCTGGAACAGAAGCTGGGCCGTCCCCCCTCCGAGCAGGAGGCCGCGGATGCCTTGGGCGTGCCCCTGGCCGACTATCAGCAGATGCTTCAGGACGGCCGTGGCCACCAGTTGGTCTATTACGAGGATTTTTACGACAACGGCGAGGGCGACAGCGATTTTCTCGACCGCCATCTCGCCGACAACCGGGACAATCCCCTGGAGAAAATTCAGGACGAGGGATTCCGTGCTACTCTGGTGGAGGCCATCCGCACCCTGCCGGAAAGGGAAAAGCTGGTGATGGGTCTCTATTACGAGGAGGAGCTCAACCTGCGGGAGATTGGCGAAGTGCTGGGCGTTACCGAGTCACGGGTGTGCCAATTGCATAGCCAGGCCATCGTCCGCTTGCGGAGTAAGCTCAAGGACTGGCTAGAGTGAAAGTGGTGGCGCGACTTATGCTTTGTGCATAGAATGGCCTGACCCGCCCTGGCTGGCAGAGCGGCCTAGGGAAACATGGGTTTGTCGGCAAGGCAATAACGAAAACGGGGCGTGAAGACCAGGGAGACGCCGAGACATGGATATCATCAGTATCATCGGGCTGCTGCTCGGATTCACCGCCATCGTCGGCGGGCAGGTTCTGGAAGGCGGGCATGTCGGCTCACTGCTTCAGCTTACGGCTTTCATCATCGTTATCGGCGGCACCATGGGCGCCACCATGGTGCAGCATTCGCCGCCCGTCTTCTGGCAGGGATTGAAAATGTTGGGGTGGGTATTCTTCCCTCCCCAGCAGTCCCAGGAACAAGTCATCGAACAAATCATCACCTGGAGCCAGACGGCGCGCAAAGGGGGCTTGCTGTCCCTGGAGCCGGTCATCGACCAGCTCGACGACCCGTTCATGCAAAAGGGATTGCAAATGCTGGTTGACGGTGCCGAGCCGGAGTATCTGCGTACCGCACTGGAAGTCGAGGTGGACGCCTACGAGGAGCATCACCTGAAGTGTGCCGGGGTGTGGCTGGCCGCCGGCGGTTATGCGCCCACCATCGGCATTCTGGGGGCGGTGATGGGGCTGATCCACGTGATGGAAAACCTGTCCGACCCGTCCAAGCTGGGAGCCGGTATCGCCGTGGCCTTCGTGGCGACCATCTACGGTGTGGGATCGGCCAACCTGATGCTGATCCCCATGTCCAACAAGCTCAAGTCCACCGTCGGCGGGCTGGTGGTGATACGCCTGATGCTGATCGAGGGCCTTGTCGCCATCGCCAACGGCGAAAACCCGCGCATGATCGAAAGCAAGCTGCGGGGTTTCGTGGTCTGACCCCCGTCCCGGGAGAAGAAGCATATGGCGCGCAGGAAAAAGCACGAAGAACACGAGAATC
>JAGUYQ010000202.1 GCA_020061285.1 Betaproteobacteria bacterium | reverse complement strand
GGTGCCGCCCCCGGGGGTTGCCACCAGCATGTTGACGGCAAACAGGGCGCCGGATCCGGGCGCGGTCCTGTCCGGATTCATGACATGGTCGCGGATGACGATGCGGCCGCCGGCCATACCCTTGCCCACGTAGTCGTTGGCGTCGCCTTCCAGGTGCAGGGTCAGGCCCTTGGCGTTCCACACCCCCAGGCTTTGGCCGGCGCTGCCGTTGAGCTTGATGGTCAGGCAGCCGTCGGGCAGGCCGTCGGCGCCGTGGGCCTTGGCGATTTCGCCGGAGAGGCGGGCGCCGATGGAGCGGTTGATGTTGCGCACCGGGTAGGACAGCTCCAGGGGCTGCTTGGCCTTGATCGCGGCGAGGGCGTCCTTGACCATCTGCTCGGCCAATTCGCCCTTATCGAAGGACGGGTTGGTGGGCTGGGTGCAGAAACGCGGCTCGGAATCGGGGATGGTGCCCTGGTCGAGGAGGACGCGGATATCCAGCTTCTGCTGTCTGGCGGTTTCGCCGCTGAGCACTTCCAGCAGGTCCATGCGGCCGATCAGTTCGTCCAGCTTGCGTACGCCGAGGCGGGCCATCAGCTCCCGTGTTTCCTGGGCGACGAAGGTGAAATAGTTCATCACCATTTCCGGCAGGCCGATGAAGTACTGCTTGCGCAGGCGCTCGTCCTGGGTGGCGACGCCGGTGGCGCAGTTGTTGAGGTGGCAAATGCGCAGGTATTTGCAGCCCAGGGCGATCATCGGCGCGGTGCCGAAGCCGAAGCTCTCGGCGCCGAGGATAGCGGCCTTGATTACGTCCATGCCGGTCTTCAGGCCGCCGTCGGTTTGCAGGCGCACCCGGCTGCGCAGGCCGTTGGCCCGCAGCACGGTCTGGGCTTCGGTGACGCCTAGTTCCCATGGCGTGCCGGCGTATTTCACCGAGGCCAGGGGGCTGGCGCCGGTGCCGCCGTCGTAGCCGGAGATGGTGATGAGGTCGGCGTAGGCCTTGGCCACGCCGGCGGCGATGGTGCCGACGCCGGGCTCCGCCACCAGCTTTACCGACACCAGGGCCTGGGGGTTGACCTGCTTCAGGTCGAAAATCAACTGGGCCAGGTCCTCGATGGAGTAGATATCGTGGTGGGGCGGCGGCGAAATGAGGGAGATGCCGGGCTTGGAGCAGCGCAGCTTGGCGATCATCTGCGACACTTTGTGCCCCGGCAACTGGCCGCCCTCGCCGGGCTTGGCGCCCTGGGCGACCTTGATCTGCAACACTTCGGCGTTGACCAGGTAGTGGGGGGTGACGCCGAAGCGGCCGGAGGCCACCTGCTTGATCTTGGACATCTTCAGCGTGCCGAAACGGGCCGGGTCTTCGCCGCCCTCGCCGGAGTTGGAGCGGCCGCCGAGACGGTTCATGCCCTCGGCCAGGGCCTCGTGGGCTTCGGGGGAGAGGGCGCCGAGGGACATGGCGGCGGAGTCGAAGCGCTTGAGGATGGCTTCCACCGGCTCCACTTCGTCGAGGGAAATCGGGTTGGCGTCCAGCTTGAGCTTCATCAGGTCCCGCAACATGGCCACGGGGCGGTCGTTCACCAGGGTGGCGAAGCGGTTGTAGGCTTCGCGGTCGCCCTTTTGCACCGCCTGTTGCAACTCCATCACCACGTCCGGGTTGTAGGCGTGGTACTCGCCGCCGTAGACGAACTTCAGCAGGCCGCCCTGGGACAGGGGTTCCACCGGGTTGTAGGCGAACTGGACAAGGGATTTCTGATCGGCCTCGAAGTCGTCGAAACCGGCGCCCTGGACGCGGGACACGGTGCCCTGGAGGCACAGCTCGACTACCTCCGAGTGCAGGCCGACGGCCTCGAACAACTGGGCGCCGCGGTAGCTGGCGACGGTGGAGATGCCCATCTTGGAGAGGATTTTCAGCAGGCCCTTGTTGATGCCCTTGCGGTATTTATAGAGGGCTTCGTTGAGGCTGTGGCCCTTGATTTCGCTGCTGCGGATCAGGTCGCTGATGGCCTGGTAGGCCACGTAGGGATAAACGGCGGTAGCGCCGTAGCCGATCAGGCAGGCGAAGTGGTGGGGGTCACGGGCGGTGCCGGTGTCCACCACCAGGTTGGCGTTGCAGCGCTGGCCTTCGCGGATCAGGGCATGGTGCACGCAACCGACGGCGAAGAGGGCGTGGATGGGCAGCTTGTCCTGGGCGACGTTGCGGTCGGACAGCACCAGGATGACGTTGCCGTCCTTGACCGCCTGCACCGCCTGGGCGGCCAGGACCTGCAGGGCGCTCTTGAGGTCGGTCTTGGCCGGATCGTAGTTGAGGTCCAGGGTGAGGCTGCGGTATTCGGGCTCGGTGAGGGCTGTGAGCTTTGCGAATTTTTCCGGCGACAAGACCGGGGAACTCACTTCCAGGCGCTTGGCGTGGCCGGGGGTTTCCTCGAACAGGTTGCGCTCGGGGCCGAAGCAGGTGTTCAGCGACATCACGATCGCTTCGCGGATCGGGTCGATGGGGGGGTTGGTCACCTGGGCGAACTGCTGGCGCAGGTAGTCGAAGGGGCTGCGGATTTTCTGCGACAGCACCGCCATGGGCGTGTCGTCGCCCATGGAGCCGATGGCCTCTTGGCCTTCCTCGGCCAGCACGCGCAGCACCTGGTCCTGCTCCTCGAAGGAGACGTTGAACAGCTTTTGGCAGGCGAGGGCGGCTTGCGGCTCCATGACCGGGAATACATCGTCCTCGTTGATGCCGGTTTCCATCCGGGTGGCGTTGTCCTTCAGCCACTGGCGGTAGGGGTTGGCGCCCTTGACGATGCGGTCGGTGTCCTCGGCCAGCAGCAGCTTGCCTTCCTGGAGGTCCACCGCCACCATCTGGCCGGGCTTGACGCGGCCCTTTTGCAGCACGTCCTCGGGTTTGTAGTCCCAGACGCCGATTTCGGAGGCGATGGTGACGTGGCGGTCCTTGGTCATCACCCAGCGGGCGGGGCGCAGACCGTTGCGGTCCAGGATGCAGACGCCGTAGCGACCGTTGGTCAGCACCACGCCGGCGGGACCGTCCCAGGGCTCCATGTGCATCGAGTTGTACTCGTAGAAGGCGCGCAGCTCCGGGTCCATGGACTGGACGTTCTGCCAAGCGGGCGGAATCATCAGGCGCAGGGCACGGAACAGGGGTGCGCCGCCCATCACCAAGCCTTCCAGCATGTTATCCATGCTGTAGGAGTCGGAGCCGGTGGAGGAGACGATGGGCCGCACGTCGTCCATGTCGGGGATGTGCTCGGAGGCGAAAATCCGCTCCCGGGCCCGGGACCAGTTGCGGTTGCCCTGGAGGGTGTTGATCTCGCCGTTGTGGGCGAGGAAGCGGAAAGGCTGCGCCAGGCGCCACTCGGGCCAGGTGTTGGTGGAGAAGCGCTGGTGGAACACGGCCAGGCTGGAGGCGAATCGCTCGTCGTTGAGGTCGGGGTAGAACACCGGCAGGTAAGCCGGCATCACCAAGCCTTTGTAGGAAATCACCTTCGGCGACAGGGTGGGGATGTAGAAGGCCTTGTCGCTGTTCTCCAGGGCCTTTTCGGCGCGGCGGCGGGCGATGTACAGCTTGCGCTCGAAGGCGTCCTCAACCAAGCCGGTGGGGGCGTTGACGAATACCTGCTCGATGGTGGGCAGGGTGGCCAGGGCGTATTCACCGAGGGCGCTGTCGTCGGTGGGGACGGGGCGGAAGCCGGCCACGGCCAGGCCCTGGGCTTCCAATTCGCCCTTCAGGGCGGCGCGGCTGGCATCGGCCACGGCCGGGTCGCGGCTGAAGAACACCAGGCCGGCGGCGTAAAGCTCGCCGAGGGCAAAGCCGTTCT
>JAGUYQ010000061.1 GCA_020061285.1 Betaproteobacteria bacterium | reverse complement strand
CGGAGAGGCTGTGATCCTTGGTGACCACGGTCCAGCCGTCGCCGAGTTGCTTGATATCGCGGCGCCCGGCATTGATCATGGGCTCGATGGTAAACGTCATTCCCGCTTCCAGTTGGAGACCGGTGCCGGCCCGTCCGTAGTGCAGGACCTGGGGATCTTCGTGGAAATTGCGTCCGATGCCGTGGCCGCAGAACTCCCGGACGACGCTGAAGCCGTTTTTTTCCGCAAAGGTCTGGATGGCGTGGCCGATATCGCCTAGGTGGGCACCCGGCTTTACTTGGTCGATGCCGATCCACAGGCATTCGTAGGTGATTTCACACAGCCGGCGGGCCTGGATGGAAGGTTCGCCGACATAGAACATCCGGCTGGTATCCCCATGGAAACCGTCCTTGATGACGGTGATGTCGAGGTTGACGATATCCCCTGCCTTGAGTTTTTTCTCCCCGGGAACCCCGTGGCACACTTGATGATTGACCGAGGTACAAATGGACTTGGGGTAGGGGTGGTGGCCGTGGGGCGCGTAGTTGAGGGGAGCGGGAACGCAGCCCTGGACGTTGACCATGTAGTCATGGCACAGCTTGTCCAGTTCCCCGGTGGTGGCGCCGATTTTGACGTAGGGCTGGATATAGTCCAGCACCTCGGAGGCCAGCCTCCCGGCATGGCGCATTTTTTCGATTTCTTCCGGGGTCTTGATGGTTACTGCCATGGGGCCGTCTTCGGTTAAAATCAGTCAAGGATAGTGGATTGCGCAGCCAACTTCAATCTGCCGGTGCCGCGGAACGTTTTTCAAACCCTAAGGACCAAGGGCATTATGCCAAAACGCTTTGAACTTCTCGTCTTCGATTGGGACGGCACGCTGATGGATTCGGCGGCTGTGATCGTCTCTTCCATCCAGTCCGCCTGCCGTGACCTGGGCCTCCCCGTGCCCGACAGGGCCGCTGCCAGCCACATCATCGGCCTCGGCCTCAACGAGGCGATGCAGGCGCTGCTGCCGGATTTGGCACCCTCCGAATATGGGCGTTTGGTAGACCGCTACCGTTTTCATTATCTTGGCCGGGATGAGGAAATTCCCCTCTTCGCTGGCGTGGCGGAGAGCCTCATGGGCTTGGCCGAAGCGGGTTTCGTGCTGGCCGTGGCGACGGGCAAAAGCCGTAAGGGGCTCGACCGGGCCCTGGGCTATACCGGCCTTGCCGAGATGTTCCACGCCACCCGCTGCGCCGATGAGTGTTTTTCCAAACCCCATCCCCAAATGTTGCTGGAACTGATGGATGAACTGGGGGTGGGCGCCGGGCAAACCTTGATGATCGGCGATACCACCCACGACTTGCTGATGGCGAAAAACGCCAAAGTGGCCGGGGTCGGCGTGGGGTACGGCGCCCATCCACAGGAGAACCTGGAGGCCTTGTCTCCCCTGGCGTGTTTTTCTGATTATGCCGCTCTTCACGGCTGGTTGGCGGAACACGCTTAATATCCGTGTACAATTCTGATAACCCTTAGCATTTGAACGGAAAGACTGCCATGCCGGATGAACACAACTGGGAGCGCCAGACCCTGGAAAAGTTGGCCCTTTCCGCTCTGCAAGAGCAGCGGAGAGCACGCCACTGGGGTATCTTCTTTAAATTACTGACTTTTATCCTGCTGTTCCTGATGCTGTTCGCGGCCATGGGTTGGCTTGGCCATGGGGAGCCGCCCATCGCCGGCAAGCACACGGCCTTGGTGGAATTGCGCGGGGTCATCGGGCCCGATGGCGATGCCAGCGCCGACAACATCGTCAGCGGCTTGCAAGAAGCCTTCAAGGACAAAAATACCAAAGGGATCATACTGCGCATCAACAGTCCAGGCGGCAGCCCCGTCCAGGCGGGGCAGATTTACGACGAAATCCGGCGCTTGCGCAGGCTGTATCCCGCCATTCCCCTCTACGCCGTGGTGGAGGATATTTGCGCTTCCGGCGGCTATTACGTGGCGGCTGCGGCAGATAAAATCTTTGTGGATAAGGCCAGCATTATTGGTTCCATCGGCGTCATCATGGACGGCTTCGGCTTTACCGGCACCATGGAAAAGTTCGGCGTCGATCGGCGCGTGCTGACGGCGGGAGAAAACAAAGCGTTCCTCGACCCCTTTTCTCCGGTGAACAAGGCCCAGCAACAGTATGCCGAGCAGATGTTGGATGATATCCACCGCCAGTTCATCCAGGTGGTGCGCCAAGGGCGTGGCGCGCGGCTGAAAGAAACGCCGGATATGTTCAGCGGTTTGGTGTGGACCGGTGAAAAAAGCATCAGCCTCGGCCTTGCCGACGGTTTGGGGAGTATGGATTCGGTGGCCCGTGAGGTGGTGAAAGCGGAAAATGTCGTGGACTTCACTCCTCGGGAAGGCTTGGCCGAGCGTTTTGCCAAACGCCTTGGCGCGGCCGCGGCCCAGAACCTCAATCCCCTGTCCCGCTACGGCGCTACCCTGCGTTAAGCCATGGCGGTAGGGCCTTATCAGCCTATTGCTTGTGCCCTGCACGAGCAGCTGGAGTTCAGCGTGCTGCGGCGTGTCCCCTTGCTGCTTGAATACCGCCAAGACAACAGGGTAAGGCAGGAGCAGGTACTGCCCAGCGACGTCTATACCCGAGAGGGGGCGGAATGGCTGAAATTTCGGCGCGACGATGGCTCAGAGGAGGCGATACGCCTCGACGCCATCCTTTCTTTCTGCGAGGCGCTTGAGCGCTAACCCGCTGTCCGCCTGCGTGGCGGCTGGGATACAATCCCATCTTCGGGTGAGCGACACACACCGTATTTCCGATGCCTGGCGGATTTCTTGCTTGGCGATAATACCTAAAATTCTAATACGTCGCGCCATGCCAAGGCTGGCGCCTTCTGGGGGTTATTATGACGATTAATGCTGTACCGCTCAGTCCGTCCGATTTTTGTCTGGAACCGGACGCAAGTCTGATGGATGCCTTAAATCTGATGTTGGAAAAGGGGGTTAATCATGTCCCCATGTGCGATAAAAACGGCTTCGCCGGCACCATTGGCATCAACGACATTTTAGTGGAGCTGATTCCGGTGAGCGCACGGGTCGAACACGGTCTGGCGGACCTCAAGTTTGCCGGCGATGCCCACCGTTTGTTGATGGCCCATGTGGAAGACCTCAAGCATCGTACCGTGAAGGAACTGGCAAAAAAGGGCCAGGTTCTGGACGAAAACTGCCCCTTGCTGGAAGCGGCGCTGCTGCTGAGCCAAAGCCCTTCCCCTTTGCCGGTGGTGGGGGTGGGAGGCGAGTTTCGCGGCATGCTGAGCCGCCGCGCGCTTTTACGTCATTTGATTTCTCGCGGGGAGGGTTGAAATGCACGGCGCTGCTCCTACCGCAACCGAGGTGATTCTCGGTCTGAGTCCTCTGGTCGTCTCGCTGACGATTTTCGTATTGACCTATGCGGTCATCGTCACCGAGAAGATCAACCGTTCCATCGTTGCCCTACTCGGCGCGGGAGTCATGATCTTTTCCGGTGTGCTGCATCAGTCCGAAGCCTTCGCCGGCATCGACTTCAATACCATCGGCTTGTTAACCGGCATGATGGTGATTGTGGCCATTACACAGAAAAGCGGGGTCTTCCAATACGTAGCGATTATTGCCGCCAAATCGGTGAAAGCCGATCCCTGGTGGCTGCTGGTAATGCTGTCGGTAGTGACCGCGGTGTTTTCCGCTTTGCTGGATAACGTGACCACGGTTCTGCTGATCGCACCGGTAACTCTGCTGATTACCGATTCCTTACGGATTTCTCCATATCCGTATCTGTTTTCAGTGATTTTTGCTTCCAATATCGGCGGCGCGGCCACTTTGATCGGCGACCCCCCCAACATCATGATCGGCTCGGCGGTGAAGCTCACCTTCAACGACTTCCTGTTTAATCTGACGCCGGTCGCCATTGTGGTGTTTCTTTTGACACTGATCCCGATTTACTTCATCTGGGGACGCAGGCTCAGGGCGAGTGAGGAGGACAGGGCGCAGGTCATGGCATTTAACGAAAGGGAAGCGATTACCGATGTACCCTTGCTCAAACAGTCCCTATCGGTGATTGCCCTGGTGATTCTCGGTTTCGTCATGGCCCACAACATCCATCAGGAGCCGGGCACGATCGCCATGTTCGGCGCCGCATTGCTGTTATTGCTGCGCGTGCTGGGCAAGAGCGCGGAGGAGCAGTCCCACGACGTGCACCATTCCTACGCGGAGGTGGAGTGGGTCACCATCTTCTTCTTCGTCGGTTTGTTCATCGTGGTGGCGGGCATCGAAAAGGCCGGTGTTCTGTCCTTGTTGGCGGATGAACTCGTATCCCTTACGGGGGGGGATTTCAAACTCACGGTGTACGTTATTCTGTGGGTATCCGCCGTGTTTTCCGCAGTGGTGGACAATATTCCCTTTGTCGCCACCATGATTCCCGTCATTCAGAACATGGGCGCGGTGTTCAGCGGTGAGAACCTCAACACCCTGTGGTGGTCCCTGGCCTTGGGGGCTTGCTTGGGGGGCAACGGCAGCCTCGTGGGGGCCAGCGCCAATCTGGTGGTGGCGGGCTTTGCCGAGCGCGCGGGGCAGCCGATCCGTTTCCTGCCCTTCATGCTGATGGCTTTTCCCTTGATGCTGATGAGTATCGCCGTCAGCACGGGCTACATTTATTTCCGCTATTTGTAATGGAAAGCCGCCCGGCCAGGAATCAGGCCGGGCAGAGCAGCAGAAAAATTGCCGGGCGCTTGTCGAGGTCCGGCGATTGTTTTTTCCATTCCGCGACTGTCCGGGTGTGAATGGATTGGGAAGGCAGGGTCAGGTCGGCGGCTACGGTCACCAGGGTGTTTGGCTTGCAGACGGCCAGCAGGTCATCCAGCAGCCGCTGGTTGCGGTAGGGGGTTTCGATGAAAATCTGTGTCCGGTTGAAGCGGAGGGACTCCGCCTCCAATTCCTTGAGCCGCTTATTACGTTCGGCCTTTTCCACCGGCAGGTAACCATGGAAGGTAAAGCTCTGGCCGTTGAGCCCCGAGGCCATGAGGGCCAATAGGATGGAGGAGGGGCCGGCCAGGGGCATTACGTTGATGCCGTGCTGGTGGGCCAGGCGCACCAGTTCCGCCCCGGGATCGGCTACCGCAGGACAGCCTGCTTCGGACATCAGCCCGATGTCCTCACCTTCCAGGAGCGGTTGCAACAGCCCGGATACTTCCGCCGGCGTGGTGTGCTCGTTGAGGGAGGCAAGTTGGATTTCCTGCAAGGGGCGAGTGACGCCCAGTTGCTTCAAGTGGCGCCGTGCGGTCTTGGGATGCTCTACCACGAAACGGTCGAGACTGGCGACTACCGTCCGCACATGCTCGGAGATGGACATCAAGGCTGAATCATCGTCCCCCAGCGGCGTTGGGATTAGGTAGAGGGTGCCGGTCGTCACAGGGCCTCAGACGACTTCAAAGCCTTCGTTGCGCAGCATGTCGATCAGCGCAATCAACGGTAGGCCGATCAGGGCGTTGGGGTCGTCGCCGCTCATGCGCTCGATCAGCACGATGCCCAACCCTTCGGACTTGGCGCTGCCCGCGCAGTTATAGGGCTGTTCCTGGGCCAGGTAGCGTTCGATGAGAGCATCGTCGTAATTCCTGAATTTGACTTCGAAGGGAATCACTTTCGCCTGGGTATGGCCGGTTTGGCTGTTATGCAGGCACAGGGCGGTCTGGAAAACGACGCTCTTGCCGCGCATCATTTGCAATTGCTTCAGGGCATTATCGTGATTGCCCGGTTTTCCAAGCTGCATGTCGCCCAGCATCGCCACCTGGTCCGAGCCGATAATCAAGGCATTGGGATGAGCGGCGGCGACGGCCTTGGCCTTGGCGATGGCGAGACGCAAGGCGGTGGCATCCGGGGCTTCGCCCGGCAGGGGGGTCTCGTCCACGTCGGGAGAAACGACGCTGAAGGGGGTTTTTAGCCGGCCGAGCAGTTCCCGGCGGTAGGGGGAGGTGGAGGCAAGGACCAATTCCTGCGTCATGATGCTTGCCTCCTGTCGGTTTACTCGGGCTGGATTTCGATCAGGGCTTCGTCCGGGGTGACGTTGTCACCCTTTTCCACGAAGATGCCGATGACGGTGCCGGACACCGAGGTTTGCACTTCGTTTTCCATTTTCATGGCTTCGATCACCAACACGGCGTCGCCAGCCTTGACCTTCTGACCGGGGACAACCTTCACGTCCACGATGGTGCCGGGCATGGCGGTCGTGACGTGACCCTGATGGGTAGGGCGGGGGCACTTGCCGGGCGACTGGGCGGGCTTGTCACCACCGGTTTTTTTGCTGCTGGCCGTGGTTACCGCGCCGCCGCTACCGGCGTAGACCTCGATCTCGTTCAGGGCCTCGACGATCACTTCCTCCGGCACGCCATCCACGGAGACGAAGAACGGACGCTGCTCTTCGCCCTTATGGCCGGAACCGGAAATCTTGATGTGATAGGTTTCGCCATGGAGGGTGACGTTGAACTCGTCGGCCGAGTACATCGGCCCGCAGGACAGGTTGGTGCCCGGGGGCAGCAGGGGCTCGGCCTTGAGGGTGCCGGCGGCGCGCTCCTGGAGGAAAGTGCGGCCGAGGTCCGGGAACATGGCGTAGGTGAGAATGTCTTCCTCGGTTTTCGCCAAGCCTTCCGCTTCGCCGCGCAACTTGTCCATCTCGTCTTCCAGCATGTCGGCGGGGCGGCAGGTGATCACCTCGGCATTGCCCACGGCGATGCTGCGCACTTCCTCGTTGACATGGCCGGGGGCCTTGCCGTAGCGGCCTTGCAGGTAGTTCTTCACCTCGGTGGTGACGGACTTATAGCGCTCGCCGGTCAGCACGTTGAGCACGGCCTGGGTGCCGACAATCTGGGAAGTGGGCGTCACCAACGGGGGGAAGCCCAGGTCTTCGCGGACGCGGGGGATTTCGGCCAGCACTTCGTCCATGCGGTCCAGTGCGCCCTGTTCCTTGAGCTGGTTGGACAGGTTGGAAATCATGCCGCCGGGCACTTGGT
>JAGUYQ010000240.1 GCA_020061285.1 Betaproteobacteria bacterium | reverse complement strand
CACCATCAACCCCGGCGCCGATTACGTCGAGATCGGCGGCGAAAAGAAGCACGTGGTGAGCTACCTGGGGGATTTCCTCTTCTCCCCCGCACGGGCCCGCTCGCCGGTGAAATCCCTCTCCGGCGGCGAGCGCAACCGCCTCCTGCTGGCCCGACTGCTGGCCCGCCCGGCCAACGTCCTGGTGCTGGACGAGCCCACCAACGACCTGGACATCGAAACCCTGGAAATGCTGGAAGAATTGCTCGAAAGTTTTTCCGGCACCCTGTTCCTCGTCAGCCACGACCGGGAATTCCTCGACAACGTCGTCACCCAGGTGTACGCCTTCGAGGGCGACGGCATCATCCGCGAATACGCCGGCGGCTACGACGACTGGCTGCGCGCCCGCCCCAAGGCGGAAGAAAAAACGGCGGAAAGGAAAGCCGCGCCACCGCCCAAATCAGCCCCGGAAAAGCCCGCCGCCAAGACCAAGCTGAGCTACAAGGAAGGCAAGGAACTGGAAGGCCTCCCCGCCCGTATCGAATCGCTGGAGAGAGAACAGAAGGAAATCGGCGAGCAACTCGCCGACGGCGAACTGTACCGCACCGACCCGGAGAAGGTGCAAAACCTCCAGACCCGTTACGCCTCCATCGACGAGGAACTCCTCGCCGCCCTCGCCCGCTGGGAAGAACTGGAAGCCAAATAGGCGGTCTCAATGGTTGAACCCAACGGGAAAAAGCAACTCGGCAAAAAATAGTACGATACAAATCATTGTGTTACGTTATATTCATTGTGGATGATATTGTCATACACATCCATCCGCATGAATTTGCTGCGATTTCACTATAATTCTGTTAGCATCTTTCCCTTACACGGAATTGAAACATTTCTCGCTCAGCGGGCGAAGGAGCATTGTTGCAACCCCTCCAGGCCAAGACCATCGGGCGCTTCAAAATCCTCAATGTCCTGGGCAAAGGCGCCCAGGGCAAGGTTTACCTCGCCGAGGACCCGCACCTGCAACGCAATGTGGCGATCAAGACCCTGCTGATCGAGGATTCCGACGAGCGGGAAAAACAGATCAAAACCCTCCTCGACGAAGCCCGCATCGTCAGCAAGCTGCAACACCCCAACATCGTCACCCTCTACGATGCCGGCGAAGAACGCGGCAGCCCCTACCTGGTGTTCGAATACGTGGAGGGAACCCCCCTCTCCAAGCTGATCAAGGAACAGGGCACCCTGCCCGTCGCCCGTGCCGTGCAAATCGCCATCGACATCCTGGATGGCGTCGGCTATGCCCACCAGAAAAGCGTCGTACACCGGGACCTTAAGCCCGGCAACATCATGATCGACCTCAACGGCACCGGCCGCATCATAGACTTCGGCATCGCCCGCGCCCTGAGTTCGGAAAAGGTCGGCGACACCGCTTTCTTCGGCACGCCACTGTACATGGCGCCGGAATACATCACCGACAAGCGGTTCACGCCACAGTCCGACCTGTTCGCCGTCGGCATGATCCTCTACGAAATGCTCGCGGCCATGCCGGCGGTGAAAGGCAGCAACGTTTACGAGACCCTGCACAACATCGTCAACGCCTCCTTCTCCCCGCCCTCGAAGCAGAACCCCACCGTGGACGTCCGGCTGGACGATATCGTGCTCAAGGCCCTGGCCAAGAACCCGGCGGACCGCTACGCCGATGCCGCCGAAATGGCCCTCGCCCTGTCACGCTACTTGGCCCCGGAGCCGACGGAAGCAGCCGCCAGCGAGGATGCCAAGCAGAGCACGATACAATTCCTCCTGCGCCGCATGCAGCACATGAGCGATTTTCCCGCCCTGTCCCAGACCATGAGCACCATCAACAAGATCGTGTCGGCGGACCAGGAAGGCGTCACCGTGCTGTCCAACGTCATCCTGCGGGACTACGGCCTCACCAACAAGCTGCTGAAACTGGTGAACACCGCCTTCTACGGCCAGTTCGGCGGCACCATCAGCACCATTTCCCGCGCGGTGGTGATCCTCGGTTTCGACACCATCCGCAACGTGGCCATCACCCTGCTGCTGTTCGAGCACCTGCAGAACAAGAGCCAGGCGGCCATGCTCAAGGACGAGATCGTCGCCTCCTTGTTCACCGGCATCCTGGCACGGGACATGGTGATCCGCACCGGTTTCCGGGAAACGGAAGAAGCCTTCATCTGCTCCATGTTCCATACCCTGGGCAAGCTGCTGGTGGCCTTCTACTTCACCGAGGAAATGCTGGCCATCAACAAGCTGATGGAGCAAGGCAAGCTCGACGAGGTCAAGGCTTCCAGCCAAGTGCTGGGCGTCTCCTACGAGGAATTGGGCATCGCCATCGCCCGCACCTGGCACTTCCCGGAAAAAATCACCTTCAGCATGCGCCACATCGAGGACGAGAAGGTGCGCCGCCCGGTGACGGAGGAAGAAAAGCTGCGCCTGATTTCCAGCCTGTCCAGCGAGTTGTGCCTGATCGTGCGCAACACCCCGGCGGCGCAAAAGAACGAAAAACTGCGGGCCCTGATCCAGCGCTACGGCAGCAGCATCAGCATTTCCGAGCGGCAGCTCACGTCCGCGGTGGAAGAATCGGTGAAAGAGCTGATGAAGGCATCCGGCATCCTCAACTTCGACATCAAGCAGAGCCTGTTCTTCGCCAAGGTCAGCGGCTGGGCGGTCTTGTCCAACCT
>JAGUYQ010000206.1 GCA_020061285.1 Betaproteobacteria bacterium | reverse complement strand
TCGGACTTCGAGTACGAATTCCAGTTGGCGGGAATGAACCGGGTGATCTACCCTCAGGTGGAAACCCTGTTCCTGACTCCCGGCGAGGAGTTCATGTTTGTTTCGTCCAGCATGGTCCGGGAAATCGCTTCCCTGGGGGGCGATGTCGGCAGGTTTGTCCACCCGCTGATCCAGGCCAAGCTGAACGAGCGGTTTTGTTAATAATTCTTTGACGAAGGAAGAGAAGCTATGGCTCTGACGATTACCGACGAGTGCATCAACTGCGACGTATGCGAACCCGAATGCCCCAACGGCGCCATTTCCCAGGGCGATGAAATCTACATCATCGACCCCGCCAAGTGCACCGAGTGCGTGGGCCACTACGACACCCCCCAGTGCATCGAAGTGTGCCCGGTGGACTGCATCATCGTCGATCCCAAGCACACCGAGAGCAAGGAAGAACTCCAGGCCAAGTACGAGAAGCTGACCGGCTGAGCGTGATGGTCTGAGAAGAAAAGGCCCGCCGGGGGAACTTGGCGGGCCTTTTTGTTTGCGTTTGTAGCTAGAGGTCGTTGGGGCTAAGGCCGGTGTGCTTGGCGACCCGTGCGAGCATGCGCGGGCCGATTTCCTCGCCGTCGTGGAAGGCAAAGACGAAGTCCGGCCAGCCTTCCCGGGAGAGAGTGCGGTGCGAGCCGGATTGGCGCTTGATCGTCCAGCCGATACCCATCAGGGCGGCGAGAACGCGCTTGGCCTTGGTGGACGGCCAATGGCTCATGCTGCCGTAGCAAAGCTGATGCTGATGGGAACGGGGCGGCTTTCGCCTTCCTCAAGACGCTCGGCCAGGGCACGCAGGGCGAGAGCCTCCGCCTTGCCCATCGCTTCGTCGGCAGTGGCGCCATAGGCCAGGACGCCAGGCAACTCGGGAACTTCGGCCAGCCAGCGGCCGTCTTCCTCGCGCTCGTATTCGATGCTGAAATTCATGAGGGCTTCCTTAAATCTAGGGTGGGGTTGGAGTAAGTATAAGATTGCTACAGACAAGGGGCCAAAAATAAAACCAACGTTCCTTCAGGCGAGGAAGCTGGCGGTCGGCCGGAGTGAGCGGCGTGGCATTATTAGAAGAAGCCTTTCTCACTTAAACCACCGGTCATAAAGAATGCTGTGACAGCGTGCTGCGATGCAACCGAAAAACCAAACACCGGCAGCATAGATGCTGAGGAGCGACCACAAGGCGATTGCTGGCAATGTAATACCCGCCGAATTGGTTGCTTTTATTAGTTCGGGCACAACTTCTTTCAACATCAGTCCCCAATAACCAGCAACAATAAATGCACCCACGCCAATTATGGCGAGGACCAAACTGTGAAGCGAATTAAATGGCCTCGTCTCTCTTTGGGTAAAAGCCTTTGACAAAGCATCCAATAATTTCATGGTCTTCCTTGCAGCTAACATGAGTTAGGCGGCATTCCCCATATCCTGGTGTCCTGGTGGCACCAGCGCTAAAGCATTCCCCAAACTTAGCTGAATAATCGCCAACTCCTGCTGTTGCCTGAGCAAGGCCGCCTCCATCTGCTTCAGTTCCTCCACCCGGTCCTCCAAGGTGGCGGTGGCCTTGTGGATGCGCTTGATGCTTTCCATGCGGCGGCGCAGTTGCAACTGGTTTTCCCTCACCTGGGTTTCCATGGGGGCGATGAGGGCGGCGAGCCATTTCTCGGTGTGGCGGTTGGCGCTCTCGAACACCTGCACCACCTGGCTGGCGATGGTCTCGAAGAAGGTGTTGATCAGGGTCGTTTTGTCGATGTTGAGCAGGTTGAAGGTGGAACTGAAATGCTCCTGGTACATCTTCTCCAACTTTTCGATGCGCTTGCGGTATTCCAGGGTGGAGAGGGGCGCGGGGGGCGCGAGGCTGATGCCGTGTTCCTCGTTGAACTTCTGGTAGATGCTGTCCATCATCGCCTTCACCTCCTCCACCCGCTCGGCGGATTTGGCGATACGCTCGTTCACTCCCTTGAAGAAGGCGTCCATGGCTACCCGCATGCTCTTGGTGAAGAGGCTGGCGTGCATGGCGGCGCGGGTGTTTTCCGCCTCCAGGCGGACGGCGTCGAGGCCGAGGAGGGTGGAGAGGGCCCGGCTCTGCTGGGAGAATACGTTGCGCAGAGCCTGGAAGCGGTGCTGGCTCCTGTCGAACTCTTCCTTTTCCCGCTCCACCTTTTCCATCATGTGCAGGATGACTTCCTGGTTTTTGCCACGCAGGCCGTGCAGCTCGCCGGCCTGTTCGCGGATGCCGGCCAGGCGGGTGGCACAAAGGCCCTGGGTGGCGGCGAGGATATCCTCCACCTCGCTGCGGGCGGCGTCCCCCTTGATTTCCTCCGCTTGCTCGTCCCGCAGGCGGTCGAGCAGGTGCTGTAGGCGCAGGTCCGTCTGGGCGTCGCTCAGTTCTTGTTCGGCAAGCCAGTTGCGCAGATCGGTCAGGCCGCCGGCGAGGTTGGCGCGCCAAGCGCTGTAGGCTTCGAAGTGTGCGACCAGGTCCTGGTTGACCATGGCAGTGTCCATCCCCTCGTTTTGGGCTTCATTCTACTTATTTTAACGGCTCTGGGCAGGGCTTATTATGAAATCGTCATTGCGGATTTTAAAGCAAAAGGGCTGCCGGTGTGGCGGCAGATCAGGACTGGCAGCGGGGGCAAAAGAAGGTGGCGCGCTGTCCCTGGCGGATGGTGCGGATGGTTGTACCGCAGACGCGGCAGGGCTGGCCCTCGCGGCCATAGACGAAGTATTGCTGGGGGAAGTAGCCGGGCTTTCCCGACGGAGCGACGAAATCCCGCAGGGTGCTGCCGCCGGCGGCGATGGCTTGCTCCAGGGTTTGCCGCACCGTTTCGGCCAGCCGGGCGCAGCGTTTCGGCCCCAGTTTGTGGGCGGGGGTGCGGGGGTCGATGGCGGCGCGGAAGAGGGATTCGTTGGCGTAGATATTGCCCACCCCCACCACCACCTTGCCATCCATCAGCACCTGCTTGATCGGCGCGCGGCGGTT
>JAGUYQ010000207.1 GCA_020061285.1 Betaproteobacteria bacterium | reverse complement strand
GGGCGAGCCAGGCGCACAGCCCCGCCGCCGCCAGGAGCCAAGCCGCCAGGGCCAGGGTCGCCGCCTTCAGGGCACGGGACAACACATCGGCCAGCCACTCCTGCGGATCGGCCAGATGGGCGCCGCCGTATTTGAGGCGGGGAAAATCCCGCACCTCGCGCCCGTCCGGCAGTTCCACCGCCTCCTTGCCATAGGCGTGGGTGGCGAAGGGCGCGGAATAGGTCTTCTCCACCCGTTCCCGCAAGGGGGTGGCGAGCCAGTCGAGGACGCTGAGGGTCTCCACCGCGTACTGCACCCCGGCCCCCGGCTTGCTCGGCAAGGCCGGGCGGAAGTGGAGGGAATCCAGCAGGCCGACGGCCACGTAGGCCGCCAACACCACCATGGACACCATGCCTACCCGGCTCCGCCCCACCCGGTCCAAGGGGTCCCGCAGGTGCGGCTGGCGCCGGGCATAGACGAAGAACGCCGTCACCGCCGCCAGCAGCAGGAAGATCAGGGCATCGGTCCAAAGGATGACGGGCTGGATCATTCGAGACGTATCCGCGGGTCCACCAGGGTGTAGGAAATATCTGTCAGCACCAGGCCGACGATGTACAACAGGGAGCCGAGGAACACCATGGCCCGCACCACGGCGAAGTCCTGGGCATTGATGGCGTCGATGGTGTAGCTGCCGAGGCCGGGTATGCCGAAAAAGGACTCGGTGATGAGGCTGCCCATGAACAGGAGTGGAATCACCACCACCGCCCCGGTGAGGATGGGGATCAGGGCGTTCTGCAGCACGTGGCGGAACAGCACCGCCACCTCCGACAGGCCCTTGGCCCGGGCGGTGCGGACATAATCCCGGCTCATTTCCTCCAGGAACAGGGTGCGGTACCAGCGGGCACCTGCGCCGATGCCCGACACCACGCCGATGGCCACCGGCAGCACCAGGAACTTGAAGGCGTCGAGGCCGCCGGCGAAGCCGGAGATGGGCACCAGGTGCCACAGCTTGCTCACCAGGTACTGGCCGGCGATGATGTAGAACAGGCCGGAAATGGACATCAAGGCCACGCACAACACCACGCCGGCGAAATCCAGGTAGCTGGCGCGGAAGAACACCATCAGCAGGGCAAAGGTGATGTTCACCGCCAGCCCCACGGCGAACACCGGCAACGCGATGGCCAGGCTCGGCCCCATGCGGTGGCGGATTTCCCGTGCGATGTCGCGGCCGTCGTCGGCCCGGCCGAAGTCGAAGACGAACATGCCGACGGATTTGTCGAAGAAAATGGTGTTCGTGAGTTTCTTCACGCCCGATGCCGAATCGTTGACCAGCAGGGGCTTGTCGTAGCCCCGTTCCGCCTTCCACTTGTCGATGGCTTCCTGGGTGACGTGCTTCACCCCCAGGTTCATGCGCGCCATGTCGTCCGGGGTGTTGACCATGAAGAACAGGACGAAGGTGATGATGTTGACCCCCAGCAGAATCGGCAGGGCATAGAGAATGCGGCGCAGGAGGTAGGCGCTCATCGGGCGGTGGCCTTCTCGTGGCGCTTATAGCCTTGCCAAGCGGGCACTATCGCCGCCCCCAACAGCACCAGCGTCAGCAGCAGGGGCCAGAGCACCGGATGGTTCCACCGGGCGCGCATTTTCTCCCGCAAGGCGGGGTCCAGGCGCTGGTATTTGAGGGCGTTGTTGGCCATCTGGTTGGGTTTGCGGTTATGGGTCCAGGCATGGGCGAGAACGAAATCCTTGGGATGGTAGCCGAAAATCCACGGCGCATCCCGGCGCAGGATGCCCACCATGTCGTCGATCAGTGCCTGGCGCTGAGGGCCGTTGTCCATGTTCTTCATACGCTCGAAGAGGCGGTTGTATTCCGGGTTGTCGTAGTTGGCGGAATTCTCGCCGCCGCTCTTGGCGCGGCTCTGGGGGCCGTTGAGAAGGAAGAGGAAGTTCTCCGGGTCCGGGTAGTCGGCGTTCCAGCCGAAGAAGAACAACTGGGCGTTGCCCTTGCGTATCTTGTCCTGGAAACGGTTCCAGTCCGTGGCCCGCACCACCAGTTGGACGTCGATCTTCTGGAACTGCTTTTGCAGCCAGTCCACCCGCGACTTGCTGCCCAGGCCGGTCGAGGTGGTGTCCAGGTACACCAGCAACGGCTTGCCGGTGGCGGCGTCGCGGCCGCCGGGATAGCCGGCCTCGGCCAGGAGCTGTTTCGCATAGGAGATGGATTTTCGCTTGGGCTTGCCGTCCACCCAGTCGTAAACGTAGGGATTGGCCCCCTCACGGTAACCGAAGATACCCGGCGGAATCGGCCCTTGGGCGGCGATTCCGCGGCCGTTGGCGAAGATGGAGATGAATTCCTCGAAATCCACGGCGATGGAAATGGCCTGCCGCAGCTTGCGCGCTTTTTCCGTGTAACCGCCCACGGTGGGATCGAGCATGTTGAAGCCCATGTACATGTCGCTGGTGGCCACCGAGGTGCGCAACTGGATGCCCTGCCTTTCCATGTCCTCGGTGAGCCGCGCCTCGCCGCCGGAAATCTGCACCGCCTGGTCGAAGTTGTCGGAGCTGATGCCGGAGGCGTCGTAGTAGCCCTGGAGGAACTTGTTCCAGTAGGGAATGGTTTCCTTCTCCAGGGTGAACACCACCTTGTCGATGAAGGGCAGGGGCTTGCCGGCGTCGGCCAGCAATCCGGCGGCACGGTCCTCCGGTTCGCCCTCGGCGGGGTAGGTTTCGCCGCCGTAGTTGGGATTGCGTTCCAGCACCATGCGCCGATTGGGGTCGTTCTCGGTCAGCATGTAGGGGCCGGTTCCCACCGGGTACCAGTCGAGGCTGATGTTCTTCTCCGCCAAGCCGGGCTGTGCATAGAAGCGGTCCGCCTCCCAGGGGATGGGGGCGAAGAAGGGCATGGCAAGCCAATACTGGAACTGGGGGTATTTGCCCTTGACCTTCACCCGGTAGGTGTAGCGGTCCACCGCCTGGGCCCCTTCCAGGGGATAGGCGTTGAGGTCCAGCCAGGAGCCGGTCTTGGCCTTGTCGGCCTGTTCCAGGGTGGCGGCATAGTCCTTGAGGCCGACGATGTACTGGCTCATCAGGCCGAAGATGGGTGAATGCAGGTGGGGATGGGCCAGGCGTTTGACCTGGTAGACGTAATCCGCCGCCGTCAGCTCCCGGCTGCCGCTCTCCTTGAAATCCGCCAGGGTGTCGATTTTTGCCAGTTCGGCCGGGGAAAGATCGAAGTAGCGCGGCTTACCGGCAGCATCCAGGGCGAAGGCCGGGTGGGGCTGGTAACGGATGCCGGGCCGGATATGGATGTCGTAGACGCTATAAGCCACCGTCGCCGGATCGGCGTCCTGGGACAGCGGATGACCGGAAGCGTCGAAATAGCGCGGCTTGGGGACCTCCATGGCGGCAAAGGGAATCAGGGTATAGGGCCGCTTGAGGTAATGGTATTGCAGGGGGGGCTGGTAGACCTGGGCGGTGAAGGCCGCCTCGTCCTCGGTGTAGGACTGGGCCGGGTCCAGGTGCTTGGGACGCCCGGTGAAAGCGGTGTAGAGGATGTTCTTGCCGGCGTCGGCGGCGGGATAGGGGCCGTTCCACACCGTGCCATCGCAGGCGGACAGCAGAAAAAGAAGGACTCCAAGCAATAGGAAACGGAGGAACAAGCTGGCGGATATCATGCCCAGAATATACCGTACCTCACTACCCCAATGTAACAGCAAAATCCTTTTAGTCACGCACGCAACAAAGGAAGTTTTTCAAAGTGCCTGGACAGTATTTCCCGTGTTTCCGTGTCATATCCGAAATCGTTCCCCAAGTCATGCCAGGTGGTCATTATGGCGTATACCGCCTCCTGAACCCGTGTAACCATTCGCCCCTCTTCGACGTCGATCTTACGTGCCATACGACGGAAGGATTCCATG
>JAGUYQ010000091.1 GCA_020061285.1 Betaproteobacteria bacterium | reverse complement strand
CAACTCCGAAACGAGCCAACGAAGCCTATTGGGAAAACGGAATAGTTCCGTGGTTAAACAGCACTAAAATTCACGACCGCTTCATTACCGAAGCCGACCAGTTCGTGACGCCACAAGCCATCAAGGAATGTCATCTTCCAAAAGTCGCACCGAACAGCCTGCTGATCGCGATCACAGGCCAAGGAAAGACACTCGGCAACTCAGCGATTACCCGGATCGAAACATGCATCAATCAGCACCTCGCTTACGCCCAGTTTCACTCGGCGAAGATTGTTCCTGATTTCGTGCTTTGGTTCATGCAGACACGTTATGAATACTTACGTTCCATTGCGCACGGCGGCGGAAGCACCAAAGGGGCGCTGACATGTGGCTTCTTGAAGACTCTTTCGATACCAGTCCCATCGGCGGACGAGCAAAAGGAGATCGTTACTGTATTCCAAACGCTCGAAGACAAGCAGGGCTCGGCAGCCAGCAAACAGTCCGCGCTCCAAGACCTCTTCCGCACCCTCCTTAACGAATTGATGACCGCGAAGACCCGTGTTCACGATATAGAGATTCCAGCGTTTAATCCTGTGGAGAATCGATGATCATCATCTTCAAAGACAGCTTAGTTAAGTCGTCATTTATGACGAAAAATATGCAAAAATATATTATATATCGTCATAATTTACGATATATAACCTCCTGTTAAAGGAGGGTTCCTGATGAAGTTTGAAAGATTATTAGCGGACGATGCGATTCTGGCGGAACTGGGCGGGCGCCTGGTCCAGCGTCGGCTGGCGCTTCAGTTTACGCAAGAGATGCTGGCGGAACAGGCGGGCGTATCCAAGCGGACCGTGGAGCGTATCGAGGCCGGGGCCACGACGCAAATGTCGACGTTTATCCGGATTCTGCGAGTGTTGGAGCTGTTGGATCGGTTGGAAATACTGGTGCCCGAGACCGGACCGCGTCCGATGGATCTGATCAGGCTGAAAGGCAAGGCCCGGAAACGGGCCAGCGGCAAGCGGAAGTCCGCGGATAAAGGGCCGTGGCGGTGGGGTGATGAAACGTGAGCACGACGGCAGCGGGACAAAATACAGGCCGTCCTGAGACTGGAGACCCTTAAATGAAACCCGGAGAGCACAAAACTGTCCAGGCCCGCATTCTTGCCTATGCGCAAGAGATCGGCTGGACGTTTGTTTCCCGTGAGGAAGCCGAGGGGCGGCGGGGGTTTGATCAAGACGCGCCGCCGGCTGATCGGGCCAAAAACCGGTCCCTTTTCTTTGACGACCTGCTTGACGCCAAGGTGCGGGAATTCAACCCGCATTATGCCGAGGCCGAGGGCGCCCTGCCCGGCAGGTTCCGCCATCTTCACGCAGACATTTACGGGAACCGGGAATTTGTCGAACATCTGCGCAACCGGGGCAAGTTTTTCGACCACGAGGAAAAGCGCGAGCGGGACCTGACCCTCATCGATTACGATGATCCGGCGAAAAACGTTTTTGAGATCACCGAGGAGTGGGCCTTTCACAACGGCCATTACGGCGTTCGGGAGGATGTGGTGTTTCTAATCAACGGCATTCCCGTGCTGGTGATCGAGTGTAAGAACGCCGATAAGGACGAGGCCATTGCTTTGGGGGTGGACCAGATCCGCCGCTATCATCGCGAGACCCCCGAGCTGTTCGTGCCCCAGCAGATGTTTACCGCCACCGACGCCATCGGCTTTGCCTACGGGGCGACCTGGAACACGGTGCGGCGCAATATTTTCAACTGGAAGCATGCGGAAGTCGGCAGGCTGGAGGCCAAGGTCAAGAGCTTTTTCGCCATTTCCCGGGTCCTGGCCTTTCTCAAGGACTATATCGTCTTTGCCGAAAAGGACGAGGAGCTGAACAAATACATCCTGCGCCAGCACCAGACCGCCGCGGTGGAGACGGCCGTGGGCCGGGCTCTGGATCCCCGGCGGCGGCGCGGCCTGATCTGGCACACCCAGGGCAGCGGCAAGACTTTCACCATGATCAAAGCGGCGGAACTGCTTTTCCGCGCGCCCGAGGCGGACAAGCCCACCGTTCTCCTGATGATCGACCGCAACGAGCTGGAAGACCAGATGCTCAAAAACCTGGCCGCCCTCGGCCTGGGCAATCTGGAGCATGCCGGAAGCATGGCCCGGCTCAACCGGCTGCTGCGCGACGACTACCGGGGCATCATCGTGACCATGATCCACAAGTTCCGGGACATGCCGGCAAACCTCAACACCCGCCCCAACATCTACGTTCTCATCGACGAAGCCCACCGCACCACCGGCGGCGATCTGGGCAATTTTCTTATGGCCGGCCTGCCCAACGCCACGTTCATCGGTTTTACCGGCACGCCGGTGGACAAAACCGCCTACGGCAAGGGCACCTTCAAAACCTTCGGGTGCGAGGACGACCGGGGCTACCTGCACAAGTATTCCATTGCCGACAGCATCGGAGACGGCGCCACCCTGCCGCTTTACTACCAGCTTGCCCCCAACGACATGCGGGTGCCCCACGAGACCCTGGACGCGGAATTCCTTAGTCTGGCCGAAGCCGAGGGCGTGGCCGATATCGAGGAACTCAACAAAATCCTTGAACGGGCCGTGAACCTGAAGAATTTCCTTAAAGGCCAGGACCGCATCCGGAAGGTGGCGGAATTTGTGGCCGGACACTTTCGCGAAAACGTCGAGCCCTTGGGCTACAAGGCCTTTCTCGTGGGCGTGGACCGCGAGGCCTGCGCCCTTTACAAGCACGCCCTCGATGACTTTCTGCCCCCGGATTATTCCGAGGTCGTCTACACCGGCAACCACAACGACTCCGCCCTGCTCAAGAAGTTCCACCTTGACCCGAAAACCGAGCGCCAGATCCGCAAGAGCTTCGGCAAACTCGACCGGCAGCCCAAGATTCTGATCGTCACCGAAAAACTGCTCACCGGCTTTGACGCGCCCGTGCTTTATGCCATGTATCTGGACAAGCCCATGCGGGACCACACCCTGCTGCAGGCCAT
>JAGUYQ010000244.1 GCA_020061285.1 Betaproteobacteria bacterium | reverse complement strand
CACCAAAATATTCCTTCGGCCTCGGGTTTGACCAATTTTGCCCGCATCACCGCCGGCGCTTTTGGGGCTTCCATTGCCACCACTTGGTGGGACCACCGCGCCAGCCACCATCACGCGCAAATGGTGGACGGTATCAATGCCTATAATCCCGTCGTCAGCCAGGCCTTGCAAGGCATGAGCGCCCAGGGCTTGGATCGGGGGCAAGCCCTGCAGTTGTTGAACAGGATGGTGGACGTGCAAGCCTATACCCTGTCGGCGGATGACCTGTTTTGGGGTGGGGGAATGCTAATGCTGGGGCTGGTCGTCCTGGTGTGGTTCACCCGTCCGGCCCATGGCCGTGCCAGCGATGGCGGGGGGGCCCATTGAGGGGCGCCTTGGTGGCGGTGTCGCCCGTCTAGGGAAAACAAAAAGCCGGCTTAAAACCGGCTTTTTAGTTGGGGAGTGATCGGTTTCTTGTTGTTAGCGGGTAGCGAACATGCGCTGGAAGGCGGCTTCTTCCAGGGTGTGGCGTACGGAGCGGCGGCAGCCGGTCAGGACCAGATGGCGGTTGAGGGCGGCGGCCTTTTCGCGGATTTCCAACAGGGTATCGAGGGCGGAGGAGTCGATGCGGCTGACGCCCCCCATGTCCACTTCGATTTCTCGGATTTCCGGCGATGCCAGTAGGCCTTCGCTGCACTGGCGGAATTGCTCGCCGGAGGTGAGGTCCAACACGCCTTCCAGATTGATTTTTGCGGCGCCGTGGTCAACGCCGGCAATTGCGCGGAAGCCCATGATCGGTCTCCAAGAGTTAAACTACGTCTCGAATATAGTTAAATCATTCGTTTATGTCAAGTTTAAAATGTTAAGCATTAGGAATGTTCGGTAGCGAGTTGATCGTTGGTTTGCAAACTGTGGGCAGAGGACGGGCATAAAAAACGGGGGCCGAAGCCCCCGTTTCTGTCGCGGCTGTAAGCGCCTACAGGTCGCTGGCGTGCTGGGCCAGGTATTCGGCCACGCCTTCGGGGCTGGCCTTCATGCCAGCCTTGCCCTTGTTCCAGCCGGCGGGGCAGACTTCGCCGTGCTGTTCGAAGAATTGCAGGGCATCGACCATGCGGATGGCTTCGTCGATGTTGCGGCCCAGGGGTAGATCGTTGACCACCTGGTGGCGCACCATGCCGTCGCGGTCGATGAGGAAGGTGCCGCGGAAGGCGACGGCGCCGTCGCCGGTCAGCACGTCGTAGTCGCGGGCGATGTTATGGGTCAGGTCGGCCACCATGGGGAACTGGACATTGCCCAGGCCGCCCTGGTTGACGGGGGTGTTCTTCCACGCCAGGTGGGTGAACTGGGAGTCCACGGAGACGGCGATCACTTCCACGTTGCGGTCCTTGAATTCCTTCAGACGGTGGTCGAAGGCCAGGATTTCGCTGGGGCAGACGAAGGTGAAGTCCAGGGGGTAGAAGAAGATCACCGCATACTTGTCCTTGATGTGGGACTTGAGGTTGAAGTTCTCCTCGATGGTGTTGTTGGGCATCACTGCCGCAGCGGTGAAATCGGGAGCGGCTTTGCCGACGAGAACAGCCATGGGGTTTCTCCTTGTGGGTTGATTTGAACGGGGGTTAAGTTTAGATAAAGTCTAAATATGCCCGAAGCAGGAATGGAAGTCAACGCGGAAAGCGCATTTCAGGCAAACTCATTTATAAGACTGCCGGGGGTGGCGGGGCTGCTTTTTTCGCTGTTTCCGGCTTCGGTGAATTGGCCGCGGAGCTGCTCCATCCGCGCCGCAGCCTCGTTTTGGGCCGCTACGGCAGCCACCGAGCGGTCCTGGGCCGAAGGCTGGGCGGGTGCCAGGGCGGCCCGCTGCACGGTGCGCATTTTCTGGATGGTGGCTTCCGGGTCGTCGGGGATGGGGGAGGTGTCTATGCCCACTTCGCCGCCGGTGGCATAGAGTTTGCCGTCGGGCCCGGAGGTGAACTGGAAGGCGGGGCCGCCGCGGACATAGGCACCGCCTGCGGCGACATGGGCCGCTTCGTGGGCGCGCACTTCCCGGTCGCGTTTTTGCAGTTCGCTGACTTGGGCCTGGGCCTTGGGGTCGAGTTGCTGCGCGCCGGGTTCCTTGCTTTTCGCCGCGTCCCCTCCTTGGCCGGTGCGTGCGGCGGCGCCTGTCTCCGTTGGCGCGGAAGCGGGGTAAGCGGACGATGCGGGAAGGGCGGAAACGTTCATGGCGCGACGCGGAAACCAAGGGGCAAAACGAGGCTGATCAATAGTGAAGTATAGGGATTTTGGTCATCGCATCAAGCCGGTACTTGAAATTTTCACCTTGCGCTCCATATAGGTGGCGTTTGCCATGATGTATAATCCCCCGGTTGTGGATTTTGGAGGTTGCTATGCCTATTTACGAATATCGTTGCGAGTCCTGCGGTTTTCAGAAGGAGTACATCCGGAAGATGAGCGATGCCCCGCTCACCGTTTGCCCCGAATGCGGCAAGGAAACGTTCAACAAGATGCTCTCCGCCGCCGGTTTTCAGTTGAAGGGCAGCGGCTGGTACCAGACCGATTTCAAGGGCGGCGGTTGTCCCGCCAAGGAAGAGCCCGCGGCCGCTCCCGCCTGCGGCAT
>JAGUYQ010000318.1 GCA_020061285.1 Betaproteobacteria bacterium | reverse complement strand
TCCCGCTGGATCAGGTCGCCGAGGACGTCGTTGGGGACGCGGCCGCAGACGCAGCCCAGCGTCTCGCCGTCCCGTTGGATGGGCTGGTAGAACATCAGGGTGACTTCGTCGTGGAAGCGGGAGGAGGAGGGGCCGATGTCCAGGGTGGCGGGGTCCTCGTAGGGGCCGTGGAGAAACTGGCCCTTGAGGCCCGCCGCCACCGCCGCCGGGTTGAGGTCGCTACGCCCCTGGCGGGTGGGGCGGGTGGAGGCCAGCACCTTGCCGGCGGCGTCGATGACGAAGAGTTCGGACAGGTCCGGCGCCTGGCGCTTCTTCTGCGCCAGCAATTCGGGGTCGATGGCGGGAAAGCCCGCCCCCAGGGCCGAGGCCATGCCCGCCAAGTGGGACCAATGGCTGTCGGCCCAGCCCATGAGGAGCTTCCTGCGGGTGGCGGCGATGCCCTCGAAGGTTTTTTCCACCGCCGGGTAATGGCCGCGGTTGATGAAGCAGGACGGGTACATGGCGAGTTTGCCCGTGTTGCCGAGCCACGGCAGCCAGCCTCGTTCCTTGTTGCTCAGGTTCATGAGACTGCTTTGCAGGAACATATCAAGATCTCCAAAAGTGTTTTTTATGTATGGACGGGTGATCCGCGAGCGGTTGCCGCTCGCTTGCGCTAGACGTCGCTGTTGGCGTCGGCAGGCCTTCAGCAACAATCATGCCATTTGATTATTTGTTGATTATTAACGTGTTTTATCTGGTCGGCGGCGGTATGTGCACCAATATGGACGCTGGTGAGTTTTCGCGTGGTGCACGGCTTTCGGGGGTGGGGAGGGGGCGCCATGCGCTGAGGTGGCCGTGCGGATTTGCCTATTATGCGTTGATTTTGCTTTATTTGTTTATATTGCCGGGGAGTGGTCAGGATGGAGCCTGGATACCTTGGCATGAGGATTGCATGGAGTGGCGCGCGGATTGTGCCCTGTTTTGGAATAACCGCTTTTTTGGAATGGTTTAGTGCACTCTTGCGGTGCCTGTTAGCTCCAGTCCAGGTCGCAGCACAGCACCTGGAGGGTATTGCCTGCGGGGACGGTGACCGAGAGCGTGACGCACATTTTGGAGGTGGCGATGGAGAGATAGGGGTTGCTGACCTGCATCCGCCCAGGATGGTTCATGGCCTGGCGGAAATACTGGCGCCGCGCCCAGTTGGCCCCGTGGGCGTCCGCCAGGGGGATGAAGCGCAAGTCGAGGTGGCTGGTGAGGTTGGTGGAATCCAGGTTGGCGCCCACTTGGCGCCCTTCCTCGCCCAGCAGGTAACAGCACTGGACGCGGGGTTGCTTGAGCAATTGTCCGCAGGCTTCCTCGAGCGCCAGGCCCGACTCCAGAAAGCCCGCCGCTTGGCGGAACCCGGACAGGTAGGAGGCGAGGCGCTGGCGGTGCTCCTGGGCTTCGTCGTTGACGAAGTGCTTGAATTTGTCGCACAGGCCACCGAACAGGGCGTGGCAGTGGGCCTCGTCGAGGCTGGTCTCGGCGGGGCGGGCGAAGAAGTAGCCCTGGGCGAAATCCACGTCGGCGTCCATGGCGATGAGGGCTTCCGTTTCGGTTTCGATGCCTTCCATGAGGGCCAGGCTGCCGGCCTCGTGGATCAGGTTCACCAGGTTGGGCAGCACCCGGCGCACGCGGGGATTGGCCGCCGCCTGCACGCTGACGGAACGGTCGAATTTGACGATGTGGGGCTCGATGCGCCAGATACGGTCGAAATTGGAGTGGCCGGCGCCGAAATCGTCGATGGCCACCAGGCAGCCCAGTTCCTTGTAATAGCTCACCGCGTCCGCCAAGAGGGCTTCGTCGCGGATCGCCTCCTCGACGATTTCCACCACCACCCGGTGGGCCGGGAAGCCGTGGCGTTGCAGCAGTTCGGAGAAAAAGCTGCCATGCAGCCGGCCATCCACCACCACCTTGGGGTTGATGTTGATGAACAGCCAACTGGTGTCGTCCGGCAAGGCGATGAAATTGCGCAGGTGCACCGCCCGGCACAGCCGGTCGAGAAAGGTGGTTTCAACCTCGTTCTCCGCCAGGCGGAAGGCGTCCAGGGGCGGCACCGGCGAACCGTCCGGGGCGTGAGCCCGCAGCAGCCCTTCGTAGCCCACCGGGCGGCGGTGGGCCAGGCTCAGGATAGGCTGGAAGGCGCTGCGGGCGGTGAGGTGCTTGAAGCGGCCGGTGGCGCTGCCGTCGCTGCCGATGTCGATGGCGGCGTCGATGTGATCCAGGTCGCAGGACGGAAGCCCCTCATGCAGGGGAGTGGACGGTGGCATAATGGCTGCTTAAAACAGGTGCCCGGAATGCTGCGGGCATCAAAAGGTTTCGCATTCTATCAATTCGCTAGTGGCGGAGAAAGCATGAGCTGGCTTGAACAGACCATAGAACGGCAAAAATCCTCCTTGGCCCTGCAACTCGAAGGGCCGATGAAGGGCCTGACCATGCTGTGCCCCCCGGTGTGGGAAGACATGGCGGCCCTGGACCTGCTGCTGGTCCACGAACTGCCTTCCATTCCCCGCTGCGGCCTGCTGTACGCGGTGGATACGCAAGGGGTGCAGATCAGCGCCACCGTTACCCCGGAGGGGCCCGATCCCACTGCCCGCGGACGTGACCGCTCCCATCGGCCTTACCTGTCCAATGTGGTGCCGTTGAAAGGCTTTCTCCTGTCCGAGGCCTATATCAGCGAGCATTCCGGCCGTCCCCGCATCAGCGCGGTGCAGGCGGTGTCCGGGCCGAAGGGCATGCTGGGCTTCCTGGTGGCGGAATTCGACCTGCGGGATTTGCAGTTGCCGGAACGCCGGACCAAGGAACTGCTGCGCTGGCGGCAGATCAAGGGCGACCCGGCGATCCGGGAAACGGTATTTCTCCAGCAGCGGGTGCAG
>JAGUYQ010000315.1 GCA_020061285.1 Betaproteobacteria bacterium | reverse complement strand
CATCGCCGCGCAAATCGAGAGGGCGCAGGAGCCCCGGCCATGAGACGCCTGCCGGTCAGCCTCCGCCTGTTTCTGGGCTTCCTCCTGGCGGCCGCCTTGCCGCTCGCGGGTCTGGCCTGGTTTTACCTTTCCTCCTTCGAGCGCGCCCTGACCGAAACGGTTTTGCAGAACGTCTCGTCCATCGCCGACAAAAAAGCCGACCAGATCGACTCCTTCATCAACGAGCGGCTGGCCGACGCGGAAACCTACAGCCGTCGCCCCAGCGTGCGGCAGGCCCTCGCTGACTTCAGCCGCGCATACCAGCGCGGCGGCTTAGCCGCCACAGCCGAAGTGGCGCGCCATTACCATGCCGAACTCGGTACGCTGCTCGAGTCCGCCAATTACTACGATCTGCTGCTGATCGACACCCAGGGCAATGTGGTGTTTTCCATCGACCACGAATCCGACCTGGGCTCCAACCTCGCCAACGGACCTTATCGGGATAGCGGCCTGACCACGGGATGGCGGCGGGCCATGCTGGGCCTGCAAACCGATCTCACGTCATTCAAGCCCTATGCGCCGTCAAGCGGCAAGATAGCCGCCTTCCTGGTCGCACCGGTGTTTGATCGCGACCGCCTCATCGGCGCCCTGGCTTTGCAGGTCAACATCGACGTACTGACCCATGTCGTGTCCGACCGGACCGGACTCGGCCAAACGGGCGAAACCACCCTGGCCCAGCGCGCCGGCGATGATGTGCTGTATACCGCGCCACTCCTACACATCCAGGACGCGGCCTACCATTATCGCGTGCCGCTGAAACAGGCCGCCTTGCCGATGCAAAAAGCACTTCAGGGCGGGCACGACCGTGGAATCGCCGCGGATTACGCCGGGATAGAAACCGCCGCCGCTTGGCGCTACCTGCCCGCCCTTAACTGGGGGATGGTGGTAAAGACCGACACCGCCGAGGCCTTCGCTCCGGCCCGTCGGGCAAAGCACCTTACTTGGCTGAGCTTGGGAATATTTCTGTTTTTGTCTGTGGCGGGGGCGGCACTGCTAGTCCGCTGGCTTTCCCGTGCGGAAAAAGCAATCCGGGTGAGCAATACCCTGCTCAACGAAGCCCAACGCATCGCCCAGGTGGGCAGTTGGTCCTTGGACCTGCGCACCAACCGCCTGGAGTGGTCGGACGAGATCTACCGTATTTTCGAGATCGACCCCACGCGCTTCGGCGCTTCCTACGAAGCGTTCCTCGAGACCATTCACCCAAATGACCGGGACATGGTGAACCAAGCCTACACCCAATCGGTAGCCAGCCGAGTCCCCTACGATATCGTCCATCGGCTGCGGTTCCCTGATGGGCGCATCAAGCACGTGCACGAGATTTGCGAAACCCTCTACGACAAAGGCGGCACGCCTATTCTTTCCCAGGGCACCGTGCAGGACATCACCGAACGCAAACGGGCGGAAGAGGCCTTGCACCTCTACGCCAACGCCTTCCGCCACAGCGGCGAGGCGATCCTGATCACCGACAAGGACAACGGCATCATTGCCCTCAACCCCTCCTTCACCCGCCACACCGGCTATACCATTGAAGACCTGTACGGAAAGAACCCTGGCGTGCTCTCCTCCGGGCATACACCGCGTGAAACCTACCAGTCGATGTGGTCCGCCCTGAGAAACACGGGCTATTGGCAAGGCGAGCTCTGGGACCGCCGCAAGGATGGAGACTCCTACCCGAAGTGGACCTCCATCTCCGTTATCCGTGACGAAAACGGGAAACCGGCGCACTACATCGCCAGCTTCACCGACATCAGCGACCGCAAGGCCGCCGAGGAACGCATCCACCACCTGGCCCACCATGATGCGCTCACCGGCCTCTTCAACCGCTTCAGCCTGGAAAGTCGGCTGGAACAAGCCCTGTTGTCGGCGCGGCGGGAGGGGCTGCAACTGGCGGTACTGTTCATCGACATGGACCGGTTCAAGGTCATCAACGACACCCTCGGCCACCACGTCGGCGATGCGCTGCTAGTGGAGGTGGCGCAGCGTCTGCAATCCAGCGTCAGAGAAAGCGACATCGTCGCCCGTCTGGGCGGGGACGAATTCGTCATCGTGCTCACCGGCATGGAAACCGGCATGGCCGCCTCCGCCATCGCCGGAGAAATCCTTGCCACACTCGGCCGGCCCTATTTCATCGCCGGCCACGAGCTGCACTCCAGCCCCAGCGTAGGCATCAGCATCTTCCCCGCCGACGGCGAGGGCGTGGAAGCGCTGATGAAGAACGCCGACACGGCCATGTACCACGCCAAGGAGCAGGGGCGTAACAACTACCAATTCTTCACCGCCGCCATGAACGCCGCCGCGGGCGAACGGCTGACCCTGGAGCGCGACCTGCGGACGGCCCTGGCAGAGAAGCAGTTCGAACTGCACTACCAGCCCCAGGTTTACACCCTCGACGGCCGCGTTTACGGCCTCGAGGCGCTGGTGCGCTGGCGGCACCCCGAACGGGGCCTGATTCCCCCGTTAAAGTTCATTTCCATCACCGAGGAAACCGGCCTGATCGAACCCCTCGGCACATGGGTCCTGGATGAGGCCTGCCGCCAGATGGCCGTCTGGCGCAAGCGGGGAATCCAAAACCTGCGCATGGCGGTGAATCTCTCCGCCCATCAGTTGCGCTCGTCGGCCTTGGTGACGCAGGTAGAGGAAATCATGGACAGGCACGGCATCAGTCCCGACGAGTTGGAGCTGGAGGTGACCGAATCGGCGGCAATGGAAGACCCCGAGCGCGCCATCGGCCACTTGGGGGCCTTGCGCAAACTGGGTGTGGCCCTCGCCATCGACGACTTCGGCACCGGCCACTCGTCCCTCGCCTACCTCAAACTGCTGCCGATCCAGACCCTGAAGCTCGACCGAACGTTCGTGCGCGACATCGAAAGCGACGAGAACGACGCCGCCATCAGCGCCGCCACCCTGGCATTGGCTCGCAACCTGGGGCTCAAGGTGGTGGCGGAAGGGGTGGAAACCCAAGCCCAACGAGACTTCCTCGCCGCCCACCAATGCGACTTCCTGCAAGGCTACCTGTTCAGCAAGCCGCTGCCGGCGGACGAAGCGACCGCCTTCCTGAGCCGCGCATAGACCGCTGCCGCCTCGGCCGTCAGCCTCGGTAGGAGCGCAGCTCCTCCAACTCGGCCAAGGCGTCTTCGGTAATATCCGCCAGGTCTTCCGCGCCAAGCCCCAGGTAATCCAGCGCCTTTTGGCCGCCGGACAGCCATTCCGCGTCGTCGGGCATGTCCAGGAAGGAAGCGACGATATGTTCGGCGATCAGGGTAATGGCCACCAGGACGCACACCGTGGGAGTGGCGTGGTCATCGGGATTAGCGAAGATGGTGTGGTCGTGATGCACCAGAATCGCCTCGCTGATATGGGCGGGCAGGAACCAATTGCGCGCCAGGATATTGCCTACCACCGCGTGGTTGGTGGCATAGCTTTCATCTTCCACGGTAATGACCAGCTCGGCGGCACTGTTGGCGGCGGCGAGTTTGTCCTTGTAGTCCGGGAATTTCTGCATCAGGATGGGGATGCCGCAGTCGTGGAACAGGCCGTGGGTATAGGCATCCTCCCGGGACACGCCGTGGAGCCGGGCCGCCATGTGGGAAGCCACCACGGCGGTGAAATTGGAGCGGTCCCAGAATCGCTCCATGGATACGCTGTCGCCCCCCAGGGTTTTGCGCAGGGCAAGGCCGGTCACGATCTGGGTGATGTTCTTCAGCCCCAGCACGGAAACGGCCTGCTGCACCGAGTTGACCTTGTTGCGCAGGGCGAAGAAAGGGGAGTTCGCCGTCTTCAGCATCGACGCCGCCAGGCTCACGTCGCCGCTGATCAGTTTGACCAGCTTGGAAAAATCCACTTCCGGCTTCCGCACCTCCTCCATCAGCGCCACCACCACGCCGGGGCAGGGCGGAATCTGGATGGACTTGAGAATATTCTCGGCGGCCTGGGTATCAATTTCCGTTTTCTTGTTTTCCATAGGATTATCGCGCTAAGCGGCGGCTGGTGCGCCTTTGACAGGGAAAAACCTTTTATCGATTCTATCACTCTTATCACTATTGTCATTCATAGTTTAAGCCATGAGCATGGCACAACGCCACACCGTGCCAAGCCGTTTCCCGCGCCTGGACAACTGCCGTTTCCCCCATTCCTGGCCCGGTACGATGCTATCATCACAGCGATACCAACACGGGAAACGACCATGACCTCCTCCACCGAAAAAATCCGCAACATGGCCCTGTTCTGCGATTTCGAGAACGTCGCCCTGGGTGTACGCGATGCCAAGTACGCCAAGTTCGACATCAGCAAGGTGCTGGAACGCCTGCTGCTGAAGGGCAGCATCGTGGTGAAGAAGGCCTATTGCGATTGGGAGCGCTACAAGGAATTCAAGGCCGGGATGCACGAGGCCTCCTTCGAGCTGATCGAGATTCCCCACGTGCGCCAGTCGGGCAAAAACTCCGCCGACATCCGCATGGTGGTGGATGCCCTGGACCTGTGCTACACCAAGTCCCACGTGGATACCTTCGTCATCATCAGCGGCGACTCGGATTTCTCCCCCCTGGTGAGCAAACTGCGGGAGAACAACAAGGTGGTGATCGGCGTCGGGGTGAAGAAATCCACCTCCGACCTGCTCATCGCCAACTGCGACGAGTTCATCTACTACGACGACCTGGTGCGGGAAACCGCCGAAAAGGCGAAAAAACGCATCCGCAAGAAGCCCGTCACCAAGAGCAACGCCGCCGAACCGGCCCCCAAGGCCGCGCCGCCGGAAGAGAAGGACAAGACCCAGGAAGCCCTGGAACTGGTAATGGAAACGGTGGAAGCCCTCTTCGCCGAGCGGGGCGAAGAGGAAAAAATCTGGGGCTCCATGGTGAAACAGGCACTCAAGCGGCGCAAACCGGGATTCAACGAAAGCTATTACGGCTTCCGCTCCTTCGGCAAGCTCCTCGACGAAGCCGCCGCCCGCAAGCTGGTGGAACTGGAGCAGGACGACAAGTCGGGGGGCGTCATCATCCGCAATTTCAACCCGGAGTATTAAGAGGAAACACGCTCAGCCCCCTTCGTTTTCCCGCAGCAGATGGGTCCACAGGGGATTGAGATCGGCGTTCGCCGCTTCCAGCAAGTCCACCACCCGAGCCCTTCCCGCCTCGCCCATCTCCCCCTCTCCCAGGCTGTCCACCGCCCGCAGCAGGGATTGGACGGAAACGAACTCCAGGTGCCGCGGCCAATCGGGCACGGCGCAAGCGGCGTTGACCGCCACGCGCAAGGGAAGGCGCGGCAGCACCTTATCCCGCAGCAGGCCGACGGCCTCGTCCCCGGCGGCGGAATCCCAGGTCCAGAACTTCTTCTCCGGGTTCCAGCTCTCCAGGCGGGTGCAACTGATCGTCGCCCAGCCCGCCCAGGAAACGCCGTGGAAACTCAGACCCTCCGCGGAAACCTCCACCCGTCGCAGCAAGGGGGTGCGGTCCTCGGCGATAAACACATCCACCCACTTGCGCCCCGGCACGGCCCCCGATCCGTGGATGGCAACGGCGCCCAGGCAGGTGAGGGTGGTTTTTTTCCGCGTCTTGAGGATGGACGAGGTTTCCTTCTGGGCGATCATCACCAGGGCTTTCAGCAACCGGGGATGGAGGTGGGCGATAATCTGGCGGAACGCCTCGGCCCCCTCCTCGCCGCTGCCCCCCTTCAGCCACCGGTCCGCCAGCTCGGACAGGACTTCCAGTTCGCTCGCCAGATCGCTGACGGTGATGGGTGGAATTTCCTTGCGGATGATTTCGATTTCGTTCATGGATGGGCTTTGGCGGCGCGTCGGGTGTAGTGTTAACCCTAGTTAATGTTGAAAATAAATCAACTTCCCTGCCGGTCTTCCTCCGCCGCCCAATCCGCGGCGAGTTTGCGTTT
>JAGUYQ010000165.1 GCA_020061285.1 Betaproteobacteria bacterium | reverse complement strand
GCACGATTACCGTGTCGCCGATGCGCACGTCCTTGCGCCGGACCTCGTCCTCGTTGTGAAGGGTGGCGTTGGTCACCGTCACCCCGCCGACGAATACCGGCTTGAGGCGCGCCACGGGGGTAATGGCGCCGGTGCGCCCCACCTGCACGTCGATGCCAAGAAGCTCGGTCACCGCCTCCTGGGCGGGAAACTTGTGGGCCACGGCGAAGCGCGGCGCCCGGGCGACGAAACCCAGGCGCTCCTGGGCAGCCAGGTCGTTGACCTTGTATACCACGCCGTCGATGTCGTAGGGCAGGCTTTCCCGCGCTTCGCCGATCTTGCGGTAGTAGGCCAGCAGGCCCTCCACGCCCCGCACCAGGGAACGCTCCCGGCTCACCGGAAAACGCATCCCCTCCAGCCAGTCCATGACCGCCTTGTGGCTGGCGGGCAGAGTCGCCCCCTCCACCGCCCCGACGCCGTAGGCGAAGAAGGTCAGGCGGCGGCCGGCGGCGATACGGGAATCCAGTTGGCGCAGGCTCCCTGCCGCGGCGTTGCGGGGATTGGCGAATTCCTTCTCGCCCTTGTCCCGCTGCTGGGCGTTGAGCCGTTCGAAATCCCGTTTCAGCATCAGCACCTCGCCCCGCACTTCCAGCAGCCGTGGCGGCTCGGCAAGGGGCAGGCGCAGGGGGATGGACTTGACGGTCTTGAGGTTGGTGGTGACGTCCTCCCCGGTAAAGCCGTCGCCCCTGGTCGCCCCCTGGACCAGGAGGCCGTTTTCGTAGCTCAGGCTGACGGCCAAGCCGTCGAACTTGGGCTCCGTGGCGTACTCCACCTCCCCCGCCGCCTCCAGCCCTTCCCGCACCCGCCGGTCGAATGCCGCCACCTCGCCGTCCTCGAAGGCGTTGTTGAGAGACAGCATCGGCACCCGGTGGGTTACCTGGGAAAAGGCCTCCAGGGGCTGGGCGCCGACGCGCTGTGTGGGGGAATCCGGGTTCAGGAACTGGGGATGGTCCGCCTCCAGTTGCTGGAGTTCGCGGAACAGCTTGTCGTACTCGGCATCGGGAATGGAAGGCGCGTCGAGGACGTAATAACGGTAATTATGGCCTTCGATTTCCTCCCGCAATTGGCGGATACGCGCCTCGACCTGCGCCAACGACTGCATCGGCACCCTTCAATAAAACAGCCGGGCGGCCAGCTTCCCGCCGGCGGGGATATTCATCTCGTCCATGCGGCGGTAGATGTCCTTCAATTGGCTGCGGATGGCCTCCGCCCCGGCGTCGGTGAAGGGGCGGCGGTTGTCGTCCACCACCAGCCCGCCGAGAGCGGAAGCCATCTGCCGCGCCTGGGCCAGTATCTGGTCGAAGACACGGGCGCCGCCGGGAGTCTTGGGCACATCCAGCAGCAAGGTCACGCCGTGGGTGGAAAGGGTCTTGATGTTTTCCGCCGTGAACGGCTCGGAATCCAGGTTGCACAGGGAGTACAGGGCCACGCCGCCGTCGTCGCGGAAATAGAAGGCACCGTCGTCGGCCAGTTTCATTCCCGCCGCCTCGGCAAAAGCCCGCACCTTGGTGGCCGGAATGGCGGCGCCGCCGGCGGGGACGACGTTGATGCCGATGAGCACGTCGGCCTCGGCGCAAACCCGGTCCAGGGCCACGGCCAGTTCGGCGGCCGGCTGAACGTCGGGGCAATCGGCGGTCAGGCCGAGGTCGGCGGCGGCATTCTGGACGGTATCGCAGAACATTTCCAGACTGTGGACCGGAACCGCCCCTTTCCGGTCCACCAGTTGCAAGGCGATAGCCAGTTCACCGAAGGTTTCCTCCGGCCCGGCCTGGGCCACATCCTCCCATTCCCCGCTGCGGCTGCTGAGGCCGTGCCAGAACACCGGCTTGCCGAAGGTGGCGGACGCGCGCATCGCCCCCAGCAGGGACGCTGCTGTAACGGGTGTTTCCGCCTGAAGACGGGCAACGTAGTCGATCGCCCCCTGCGGAGCCACCCTTTCTTCCTCTGGCGGAGAAGCGAAAACCTGCGGGGCGGGCTCCTCCGCGGCGGCTTCGTGCTCTTCGGCCTCGGCAAACGGCTCGGAAAAAACGGCGGTGTCGGCGGAGGGCTCCGGCACGGGTGAGGATTCTTCCACGCCGAAAGTCGGCTCGATGCGTCCCGGCGGCTCAGCCGCCTCGGCAGGAGGTTCGTCGAGAAGAACGTCATCGTGATCGGACTTGAACAGCTCCTCCGCCCGCCGCTTCAGCTTCCTTTCCTGCCAGCGGTTGAAACCGTAAATCCCTGCAACGATGGCGCCACCGATGACCAGCAGGCTGATCTGTAGTTCGTTCATGAAATCCCTCTCACCCTTCGCTGTCTTTGCCGTGCTTTTCGGTTCTTGTTTCGAATCGGGGACATTATAAGCATATCCGGCCCTAGGCCGGAACCGCGTCTCTCATCTGCAACGCCTCTTCGATGTCCACCGCCACCATGCGCGACACCCCCTGCTCCTGCTGGGTGATGCCCACCAACTGGTCCGCCATTTCCATGGTGATCTTGTTGTGGCTGATGTAGAGGAACTGGGTATGCTCGGCCATTTTCTTCACCAGTTCGCAGAAGCGCTCGGTGTTGGAATCGTCCAGGGGCGCGTCCACCTCGTCCAGCAGGCAGAAAGGCGCCGGATTGAGGCGGAACATGGAGAACACCAGTGACAGGGCGGTCAGGGCCTTTTCGCCACCGGACAGCAGATGGATGGTGCTGTTCTTTTTCCCCGGCGGCTGGGCGACGATCTGGATGCCGGCGTCGAGAATTTCCTCGCCGGTCAACACCAGCCGCGCCTGCCCGCCGCCGAAGAGGGTAGGGAAGAGTTCCCCCAGGTTCTTGTTCACCTCGTCG
>JAGUYQ010000137.1 GCA_020061285.1 Betaproteobacteria bacterium | reverse complement strand
GCGCCTGGCGGCCATGGGGGAGATGATCGGCAACATCGCCCACCAGTGGCGCCAGCCCATCAACGCCCTCGGCCTGCTGCTGGCCAATATCAAGGACGCCTACGAATTCGGCGAATTGAACCGGGAGGAAATGAGCCGCCAGATGGAAACCGGCAACCGCCTGATCCAGAAAATGTCCGCCACCATCGACGATTTCCGCGATTTCTTCCGCCCCAACAAGGAAAAGGCGCCCTTCCGCCTGGCAAAAGTGGTGGCCGAGGTGAAGAGCATCCTCGGCGCCAGCCTGGCCCACCACGGCATATTCCTGGACGAACAGGTGTCCGTGGACGTCAACGCCCTGGGCTACGCCAACGAATGCGCCCAGGTGCTGCTCAATCTGGTCAACAACGCCAAGGAGGCGCTGGTGGAGCGCAAGGTGGCGGGGGGCGTGATCCGGGTGTCGGTCGGCATGGAGGACGGCATGGCGGTGGTGCGGGTGGCGGACAACGGCGGCGGCATTCCCGAAGACGTCCTGCCGAAGATTTTCGACCCCTACTTCACCACCAAGCCCCAGGGGACGGGTATCGGGCTGTACATGTCGAAGATCATTGTCGAGAATAACATGGGCGGGCGCATCGAAGCCCGCAACGTGGAAGGCGGGGCGGAATTCGCCATTTTCGTGGCGGCGGCATAGGATTTTGGAGAAAACATGAGAAAGACAACATGGCATGGCTGGGCGTTTGTGGCCCTGACCCTGGCGGCGTTCCCGGCGCTGGCCGAGACGCTGCGGATCAGCGGTACCGGGGCGGCCCTGGGGAGCGTCGAGGCGGTGGCCAAGGCCTACGAGAAAGCCTATCCCTCCAACCAGGTCCGCGTCCTGCGTCCTTCGCCGGGCAGCAGCGGCGGCATCAAGGCCTTGCAGGCCGGCGCCCTGGACCTGGCCGTGTCCTCCCGCCCCCTCAAGGAGGCGGAGCGCGCCCAGGGGCTGACAGCCATCGAGTTTGCCCGCACCCCCTTCGTGGTGGCCGTGGCAGCGGGCCTCCAACGGCCCGCCGGGCTGAGCCTGGAACAGTTGGCCGACATTTATTCCGGCCGCACCTCCGTCTGGCCGAACGGTCGGCCTATCCGGCTGATCCTGCGCCCGCTGTCGGACAGCGATACCGTCGAACTGCGGCGCATGTCGCCGGAAATGGACCGGGCCGTGGCCGTGGCCCAGGAGCGCCAGGGCATGATGGCGGCCTATACGGACCAGGACAGCGCCGACGCCATCGAAAAAACGCCCGGCGCCATCGGCACCTCCACCCTGGCCCTGATCGTGGGGGAAAAACGCCCCCTGCGCCCCCTCGCCTTGGCCGGGGTGGAGCCTACCCCCGGTAACCTGGCCGACGGCCGCTATCCCTACAGCCGGAGTTTTTATCTGGTGATGCGAAAGGACGCGGGCGCCGAGGCGCGGCGTTTCGCCGCCTTCCTCCGCTCCGCGGAGGGGCGCGCGGTCCTGGGGAATAACGGCTGCCTGACGGCGGAAGGGGATTAGCTCCATGGACGGACGGCGGCGCATTTTCCGCTTCATCGACTGGGTCGCCGCCTCCGTGGCCCTGGCGGTGACGGTCATTCTGCCCGCCGGCTTCTTCGCCGTTTCCTACCAGTACCAGCAGGGGCAGTTGCAGACCGCTCTCGGCGCCAAGGCCGTCCTGGTCAACCAGTACATCAACCAGCAGCCGGAACTGTGGCGCTTCGAGGAGCGCCGCCTGGTGTTCCTGCTGCGGCAAGACGGGGACGGCGAGTACGTCGGCCGGGTGATGGACCAGGGCGGTGCGGTGCTGGCCCAGGGGGGCAAGCCGCCGGCGTGGCCGTTGATGAGCGTCCAGGCGCCCCTCTACGACGCCGGGATGGCGGCGGGAACCTTGGAAATGGCGCGCTCCCTGCGCCCCCTGGCGCTGCAAACACTCTTCGTGGCCCTGGGCGGCATGGCCTTGGGGCTGGTGGTGTTCTTCCCCCTGCGCCTGGTGCCCCGACGGGCATTGAGCCTGGCCCTGGACGAGTTGGCGCGGGAGCGGGAACAGTTGAGCCTGCTCAACGCCACCCTGGAGCAGCGGGTGCGGGAGGAGGTGGCGAAGAACCGGGAGAAGGACCTGCTCCTGGTGCAGCAGTCGCGCCTGGCGGCCATGGGGGAGATGATCGGCAACATCGCCCACCAGTGGCGCCAGCCCATCAACGCCCTCGGCCTGATGCTGGCCAATATCGAGGACGCCCACGCCCACGGCGAGTTGGACGCCGCTTTTCTGAAGGATACCGTGGCCGCCGGCCAGCGGATCATCCAGCGGATGTCCTCGACCATCGATGACTTCCGCTATTTCTTCCGCGCCAACAAGGAGCGCGCGCCCTTCAGCCTCAACCGCGCCCTGGCGGAGGTGAAGGGCATCCTCGGGGCGAGCCTGGCCAGCCAGTTTATCCGCCTCGAGGAGGAGGCGGACGGCGAAGTGACGGCCTTGGGCTACGCCGGCGAGTTTTCCCGTGTGCTGCTCAACCTGGTGAGCAACGCCAAGGAGGCGATCGCGGCCCGCCAGGGAGCGGAGCCGGGGTGTATCCGCATCCGGTTGGCGCGGGAGGACGGCATGGCGGTGGTGCGGGTGACGGACAACGGCGGCGGCATCGACGACGCGTTCATGGGCAAGATTTTCGATCCCTATTTCACCACCAAGCCCCAGGGGACGGGTATCGGGCTGTATATGGCGAAAATGATCATCGAGGGCAACATGGAGGGGCGCCTCACGCTGCGCAACGTGGAGGGTGGGGTGGAAGCCACCGTTGCCGTGCCGGCGGCCTAGGGCCGGCGGTCGTTTGCGGCTTACTCAAGGTGTGGCTGTTTCCGGCACGCGGCCGGCGCAATCGCACCGGATAATTTAAAGGAGCTTTTCATGCTGATCCGCCGTGCTTCCCGCTGGCTCGCACTTTTCCTGGCCCTGTGGTCATTGCCCCCGGCGGCGGCCGAGCCGGGTTATTCCTTCGGCGTGCTGTCCCAGCGCAGCGCGGTGCTGACGGCGGAATACTGGAACCCGGTCCTGGATTATGTTTCGCGCAAGGCCGGGGTGGCGCTGCAACTCAAGATCACCCGCACTGCGCCGGAGTCCAACGGGGCCATCGCCAAGGGGGAATACGACTTCGTCTATTCCAACACCATCTTCCTTCCCGCCACCTCGGCCCAGGGCTACCAGGTGATCCTGCGCCCCAAGGCGGAGGCCATCGCCGGCCAGATCGTCACCTTGGAGGCTTCGCCCATCAAGGTCCTGTCCGACCTGAAGGGCCAGGTGGTGGGGTTCCCCTCCAAGGCGGCTTTCGTCGGCTACGCCGTGCCCATGGACCACCTGATCCGCCAGGGCATCGCCGTTGTGCCGGTGTTCGGCGGCAACCAGGAGGGCATCATGGGCCAGCTCAAGGCCGGCAAGGTGATGGCGGCCGGGGTCAACAGCCAGGTGATGCGCGCCTACGCCGCCCGTGAGAACTTGCCGTACCGCGTGCTGTGGGAATCCCCTTCCTATCACAACCTGCCGGTCTCGGCCCATCCGCGGGTGCCGGCGGCGGCGGCCAAGGCGGTGCAGCGCGCCTTCGCCGGCATGGAGAACGACCCGGAGGGCAGGCAGGTGCTCGAGGCCAGCGCCCAGGTCATCCAGCAGAAGCCCCCCTACGGTTTCCTGGCGGCCTCCCAGAAGGATTACCAGAACTATCTCGATTTCTATCGCACCACGGTGGTGAAGGACATCGAGTAAGCCATGCCGCTGTTTTTCGTCCCGTATTGGGATCGCCTTCCCTTCGTCGCCCGTCTGCTGGTCACCGCCAGCCTGGCTCTCGTCATCGCCGGCTTCGTGATGCTTTATACCTCGGCCCAGCGGGACGCGGAGGAGGTCGAAGCGGATATGCAGGCCCAGCTCCAGGCGGAACTGAATGCCTTGCCGCCGTCCCTGTCGGAATTGCTGGTGATCGGTGATTTCGCCACCCTGCAACAGATACTCGACCGGCAGGTGTTGCGCTCCAACATCAGTAAAATCCGCTTCCAGGACGTATCCGGCGCGGTGCTGGAAAGCCGCGACGCGCCGGTCAAGCTCCGGGCGCCGGGCTGGTTCGTGAAATGGCTGGGGCTGGGCGAG
>JAGUYQ010000064.1 GCA_020061285.1 Betaproteobacteria bacterium | reverse complement strand
CAAGGGCAGCTTCCTCGCCCTGACCCTGGGAGCCCTGCTATACGTGACGGCCACCACCGGCCTGGGGCTGCTGGTGTCCACCTTTACCCGGACCCAGATCGCCGCCCTGTTCGGCACGGCCATTCTCACCATGCTGCCCACGGTGCAGTTTTCCGGCCTCACGACCCCGGTGGATTCCTTGGAGGGTTTCGCCTACTGGGTCGGGCAGTTCTTCCCGGCCTCCTACTTCCTCGTTATCAGTCGTGGGGCCTTCACCAAGGCCCTGGGGTTTGCCGACCTGGCTCGCCAGTTACTGGTCTTGGCGATGTTCATTCCCGTTCTGACCTTCTTGAGTTTCCTACTGCTACGCAAGCAGGAGAAATAGCCATGAACCAGCGAGACGGCGGTATTTTGCGTACCTTGGCCAACATCTATCACCTGGGGGTGAAGGAGTTGAGGAGCCTGGCAGCCGACAAGGTCATGCTGGCGTTGATCGCCTGGGCCTTCAGCGGCGCCATTTACTCCGCGGCCACGGGGGTTTCCCAGGAGATGCGCAACGCGCCCGTGGCGGTGGTGGACGAGGACCAGTCCCCGCTGTCGCGGCGCATCGTCGATGCCTTGTACCCGCCGTACTTCAAGAAGCCGGTAAGGGTTTCCCTGGCGGATATCGACCCGGGCATGGATCAGGGGCGTTATTCCTTTGCCATCGTGATTCCGCCCAATTTCCAGCGGGACCTGGTGGCGGGCCGCCATCCCGAAATCCAGGTCAACGTGGATGCCACGATCATGAGCCAAGCCTTCATCGGTTCCGGCTACATCACCAACATCGCCAGCGGCGAGGTCAACGAATTTCTCACCGGCAAGCGGGAGAGCGCGACGCCGCCCATTCGGCTTGTCCTGCGGGCGCGCTTCAACCCCAATCTCACCGGGGTATGGTTCGGCGGCGTGATGGAAACCATCAGCAACGTCACCATGCTGACCATCATCCTGGTGGGGGCGGCGTTCATTCGCGAACGGGAGCACGGCACACTGGAACATCTGCTGGTGATGCCCCTCACGCCCTTCGAGATCATGGTGGCCAAGATATGGGCCAACGGCTTGGCGGTATTGACCGGGGTGGCCTTCGCCCTTTGGGTGGTCGTGCAGAAGGTGCTCATGGTGCCCGTTGCCGGCTCCATTCCCCTCTTTCTCCTCGGGGCGACGTTCTACCTTTTCGCCGCCGCGTCCATCGGCATCTTCCTCGGCACCCTGGCCCGTTCCATGCCCCAGTTCGGCTTGCTGGTGATCCTGACCATCATTCCCTTGCAGCTTCTGTCCGGCGGGGTGACGCCCCTGGAGAGCATGCCCCCGTTGGTACAGGACGTGATGGCGGCGACGCCGACCACCTATTTCGTCAAGCTGGCCCAGGGCATCCTTTACCGGGGGGCGGGGGTCGGCGTGGTGTGGGTGGATTTCGTCGCCATGGTGGGCATCGGGGTGGTGTTTTTCCTGGTGGCCTTGCTGCGCTTCCGCAAGGCGGTGGCCCTGACCCAGCTATGAAAAAAGGCCCGCCGGATGGCGGGCCGAGTTACTTCAGGAGAGAGGTTGAATCCAGGTCAGGCTGCGTGTTTGTAGCGCTCTTTGGCCTCCTTGGCGACTTTGGCTTCCTCTGCATTGTAAGCAGCGCCTGACCACAGCATTTCATAGGCAATCTCCTCGTTTCCGTTTTCGCACAGTTCCAGCACGTCCTTGAACAGGGGCTGGAAGGTGTCGCTGCGGTGGGACTGCTCGTGCTCGGCGAAGGAACGCCAGAAGGTGATGATCAGCGCCTCCTTGCCTTTCAGCGGGCTTTCCACGGCTTGGCCGACGGTGGAGCCTTCGTTGGAAATCATGCCGCTGTTGAGGGCGACGAAACCGCCGACGAAGCCGGTTTCGGAGTGGTAGGTCTTGACGTTCTCGCACAGCATGGCGACGCGTTCCTGGAGGTCGTCCACGCTATACTGCGGTTTGAGGAGTACCCGGTTGATGGTGACGACACCGTCGCTGGGGAAGTTTTTGATCAGTCCGGTCATGATGGCCTCCTTTAATATATCGATAACTACTGATAAATGCGGCGGACGGGGCCGCCATAAAAACAATTGCTACGGTTATTAACTTAGTGAATCAGTCGGGTATTGTCAACTGCTTTAGTCAACTATTCGGGGTGGGGAATGAAAGAAAGCGATTTGAGCGAAAAGCCATTGTCCAGCAAGACCGTGTACCAGGGCCGTTTGCTGCACGTGAAGGAAGACCGGGTGCTGCTCCCCAACGGCGGGGAGAGCGGCCGCGAGTATATCGTCCACCCCGGCGCGGTGGCCGTCGTCCCCTTGCTGGAGAACGGCGACGTGCTGCTGGAGCGCCAGCACCGCTACCCCTTGCGCCAGGATGTGATCGAAATCCCCGCCGGCAAGTTGGACAAGGGAGAGGAGCCCCTGGCCTGCGGCAAGCGGGAGCTGGTCGAGGAGACCGGCTACGACGCGGCGGAGTGGACCTATCTCACCGCCATGCATCCCTGCATCGCCTACTCCGACGAGGCCATCGCCATTTTTCTCGCCCGCGGCCTGACCCACGTGGGCCATCGGCGGGACGAGGACGAGTTCCTGGAGGTGCTGCGGGTGCCCATGGCGGAGGCCCTGGAGTGGGTGCGCAGCGGGCGCATCACCGACAGCAAGTCCATCATCGGCCTGCTCTGGGCCGACCGTCTCCAGGGCGGGCAGTGGAAATAACGCTGCCGTGGCGTGAACGTGTTCACGGCATATAGCCAGGGGGCTGTTCGTCCGGCCCTTGAAACTTCCGCCGCCGCCCCAACCTTACTTTCCTGCGCTATCCCGCCAGGCGGGAACACTTTCGTTTCACTCGCTATTTTTGGAGCACAGGAACCATGACGGTAGAAGCACACAAGGAAACCCTCGGTTTTCAGGCCGAAGTCTCGCAACTGTTGAAGCTGATGATCCACTCCTTGTACAGCAACAAGGAGATTTTCCTGCGGGAACTGATTTCCAACGCCTCCGACGCCTGCGACAAGCTGCGCTTCGAGGCATTGTCCGACGACGCCCTGTACGAGAACGACGGCGAACTGAAAATCCGCCTCGCCTTCGATAAAGACGCCCGTACCCTCACCCTCAGCGACAACGGAATCGGCATGTCGCGCCAAGAGGTGATCGACAACATCGGCACCATCGCCCGCTCCGGCACCAAGGAGTTTCTCCAGCGCCTCACCGGCGACCAGGCCAAGGACGCCCACCTCATCGGCCAGTTCGGCGTCGGCTTCTATTCCGCCTTCATCGTCGCCGACAAGGTGAGCCTCACCACCCGCCGCGCCGGCCTTGGCGCCGAGCACGGGGTGCGCTGGGAATCCAAGGGAGAAGGGGACTTTTCCCTGGAGACGGTGGAGAAAGCCTCCCGCGGCACCGAAATCGTGCTGCACCTGAAGGAGGGAGAGGAAGAGCTGCTCTCCGATTGGCGACTGCGCTCCATCATCCGCAAGTATTCCGACCACATCACCCTGCCCATCGTGATGAAGAAAAGCGAGTGGAAGGACGGCCAGGAAACCGCCACCGACGAGGACGAGACCGTCAACCAGGCCAACGCTCTGTGGGCACGCCCCAAGAACGAAATCAGCCAGGAGCAGTACGACGAGTTCTACAAGCACGTGGCCCACGATCCCGAGGCTCCCCTGGCCTATACCCACACGCGGGTGGAAGGCCGCCAGGAATACACCCAACTGCTCTACATTCCGTCCCGCGCCCCCTTCGATCTGTGGGACCGGGAGCGCAGTCACGGCGTGAAGCTCTACGTGCGCCGGGTCTTCATCATGGACGACGCCGAGCAATTGATGCCCGGCTACCTGCGTTTCGTGCGCGGGGTGATCGACTCCAGCGACCTGCCGTTGAACGTGTCGCGGGAAATCCTCCAGCACAGCAAGGATATCGAGGCCATCCGCGCCGGTTCGGTGAAAAAAGTGCTGGACCTGCTGGACGGCTTGGCGGAGAACGAGCAGGAGAAGTACGCCGGCTTTTGGAAGGAGTTCGGCCTGGTTCTGAAGGAGGGGGTGGGCGAAGACCATGCCAACAAGGAGCGCATCGCCAAGCTGCTGCGCTTCGCCACCACCCACGCCGACACCCCGGACCAGACCGTGTCTCTGGCGGATTACATCGCCCGCATGAAGGAAGGCCAGGACAAAATCTACTACATCACCGCCGAGACGTTCGCCGCCGCCAAGAGCAGTCCCCACCTGGAAGTGTTTCGCAAGAAGGGCATCGAGGTGCTGTTGTTGTCCGACCGGGTGGACGAGTGGGTGACGAGCAGTCTCCCCGAGTTCGACGGCAAGCCGTTGCAATCGGTGGCCAAGGGCGGCCTGGACCTGGGGGCCCTGGAAGACGAGCAGGAGAAGGAAGCCCAGAAGCAGGAGGCCGACGAGTTCAAGGACCTGGTGGAAAAAATCCAGTCTGCCCTGGGAGACAAGGTCAAGGAGGTGCGTGTCACCCATCGCCTGACGGATTCCGCATCCTGCCTGGTGGTGGATAGCGGCGACCTGTCCGCCAACCTGGAGCGGATGCTCAAGGCCGCCGGGCAGAAAGTGCCAAGCGCCAAGCCGATCCTGGAAATCAACCCGGGCCACCCCATGGTGCAAAGGCTCAAGGCGGAAATCGGCCTGGAGCGATTCGGCGACTGGAGCCACATCCTGTTCGACCAGGCCTTGCTGTCGGAAGGCGGCCAGTTGGAGGACCCGGCTGCCTTCGTGCGCCGCCTCAATGGGTTGATGCTGGCTCTCGGCAACTGACCCTTTTCACAAAAACCCCCTGCCGCCATAACGGCTTATGCTGCTGTCTTATTGGCGGCAGGGGCTTGTCATGACGCTGTAACATCGATATTATTTGTTGCAGCGGATAAGTAGTATTCCCTAAGGGGCATTACGTAATCTGTTAATTAAAATAATAATCCTGATAAAGGCCACCCTGACCGAAAGGCGGGGGCGCAAAATCCCAATCTAAAGGGTCCCCCCAGGATTGCGGGATTGCCAGGTTAATTGGATGTGCGTTTTGTGCTCCAGGGGCTGGCTTGCGTGGTTTTGCCTTTCTTGCCCGATCGGGCGTTTTCCCTTGTCACACCGTTGCTTCCATCCGATGTTTTGGAGGGTTGGTTTGTATTTTTTACGCCATCTTAAAGGGAGTGCAGCATCATGAAAATCAACCTGCCGGTCACGCAGATTGAGAAACCCTACCCCCACGGCAAATACCTGGTATCCAAGACCGATATGAAGGGGGCGGTCACCTATGCCAACGATGCCTTCGTCGAGCTTTCCGGCTTCAGCCGAGAGGAGCTGATCGGCAAGAACCACAATATCGTTCGCCACCCCGATATGCCGCCCCAGGCGTTCGAGGATCTGTGGCGGACGGTGAAGGAGGGGCGGCCCTGGCGTGGAACCGTCAAGAACCGCTCCAAGAACGGCGATCACTATTGGGTGGATGCCTTCGTCGTGCCGGTGCGCAAGAACGACGAGACCATCGGCTACATGTCGGTGCGTTCCGAGCCCGCCAGGGAACAGGTTCAGGCAGCGGAAAAACTTTACAAGCACCTCAACGAATCCAAGGCAAAGTTGAAGACCACCGGCAGCGCGTGGGCGCGGATGAATGTGCCGGCCAGAATGTCCGCGATTCTTGGCGGGCTGGTTTTCCTCATGGGGGGAACCCTGGTGGCGAGCAAGGCCGCCCTGGGCCTGACTTGGGAAAGCGTGGCCCAAATCGGCGCCTTCGCTCTTGTCTGGCTACTGACGACCTATGGCGCTTTTTACATGCTGGCGCGTTCCGTGATGGGAAAGGTGCAAGAGGCGGTCGGTCATTTTGACCACATTGCCCAGGGTATTTTGACGGATGAGGTGGATATTTCCGGCCGCAATGAGACCGGGGCGTTGCTCAACGGCCTAGCCGCGATGCAGGTGCACCTCAAGGTGATGATGGACGAAATCGCTGCCGCGTCCAGCGATATCGAGGCCCGCTGTAGCCATCTGAATGCCGAGATGATGAGCGTGGTGGAACAGTCCGAGGAGCAACACGACCGGGTGCAGAGCGTGGCCGCCGCCGCCGAGGAATTCAGCCAATCGGTGGTGGAGGTGGCCGATAGCGCCGAACAGGCGGCGCAATCGGCGGTCAATTCCCAGGCTCTGGTGGCGGAGAGCAACACCAGCATGTCGCACAGCATGGCGGCCACGGGACGGGTGGTGGAAGCGGTGCAGGCTTCCAGCTCCACCATTACCGAACTCAACCAGTCGATCCAGAAAATCGGCGACATCACCAATGCCATCAAGGAAATCGCCGACCAGACCAATCTGCTGGCCCTCAACGCCGCCATCGAGGCGGCCCGTGCCGGTGAACTGGGGCGCGGTTTCGCCGTGGTGGCCGACGAGGTGCGCAAGCTGGCGGAACGCACCACCACCAGCACGGCGGACATCTCCGCCATGGTAGGGGAAATCCAGCAGGTCACCTGTACCGTGGTTGAAACCATGGGACAGGCGGTGGTGGAAGTAGAGCAGGGTATCGGCATGATGCGCAGCAGCGTGTCCGGCCTGGATCGCATCACCACCACCAGCAACGAGGTGACCGACATGGCCCAACACATCGCCTCTGCGGCCAAGCAGCAGGCGGTGGCCAGCGAGGAAGTGGCGGGGAATATGGAAAAAATCTCCGGCTTGATCGAGAGCAATACCGCTTCCGCCCAGCAGGCTTGGAAGGCGACGGAAGAACTGGAAAGGAACGCCCTTTCCTTGAAAGCAATGGTCGGCCACTTCGAGCTGATCCGGCGACGCTAATGAGAAAAACAATTAAGGCAAGGAGAGAGAAAGATGTTCGGTTCGGCACATAAACAGAAGGCGATGGCATGGGAAGCGCGTGCAAGGGAAGTGGAAGGGCGCGTGATTTCCCTGGAGGCGGAATTGGAGGTGGAAAGGCGGGGAAGGCTTGCGGCCGAGGCGCAGGTGGCGGAGATGCAGGGGGAGATCGAGAAGTGCCATCGCATCTATCAGACCATGGGCGAATTTGCCGCCTCCTTCCTGGAAATACAGCGTTCCCAATTGAACATCGCCAACGCCATGAAGACCGAGAAGCAGAACGCCATCGAGGCGGCGACGGTGTCGGGGGCGAATCGGGCGGCGATGGAGAGGATTTCCGGTAATCTCCAGGCCATGTCCCAGGATACGTCCGACATGGCGTCCAAGGTGGATACCTTGAGCCAGCGGGCCAGCCAGATCGGGGGTATCGTGCAGATGATCAAGGAAATCGCCGACCAGACCAATCTGCTGGCCCTCAATGCCGCCATCGAGGCGGCCCGTGCGGGAGAGCAGGGGCGAGGGTTCGCCGTGGTGGCGGACGAGGTGCGCAAGCTGGCGGAGCGGACTTCCAACGCCACCAGCGAGATTTCTGGCCTGGTGTCGGCGATTCAGGGCGAAACCGTGGAGGCCCGCTCGGAGATGGAGGTCTGGGCGCAAAAGACCGAGGGATTCAGCCGCGAAGGGCGGGAGGCCACGGAGAACATGAAACGGCTGTTCGACCTCTCCCACAACATGGAGGGCATCATCGCCTCTT
>JAGUYQ010000321.1 GCA_020061285.1 Betaproteobacteria bacterium | reverse complement strand
GGCGGCCGACACGGCTACTCGTAGCCGAGGCTCTTCAGCGCCCGTTCGTCATCCGCCCAGCCGCTCTTCACCTTGACCCACAATTCCAGATAGACCTTGCCGCCGAACAAGCGCTCCATCTCCAGGCGGGCATCGGTGCCGATGCGCTTCAGCTTCTCGCCCCCCTTGCCGATGATGATGGCCTTCTGGCTGTCCTTATCGACGATGATGGCGCCGAAAATACGCCGCAAATTACCCACCGTTTCGAATTTCTCGATTTCCACCGTGACGCCGTAGGGCACTTCCTCGCCGGACTGGCGGAACACCTTTTCCCGGATCATCTCCGCGGCGAGGAACTTCTCGCTGCGGTCGGTGATGTCGTCCTCCTCGAAAATTGGTGGATTTTCCGGTAAATGCTTGCGGATTTCCCCCAGCAACTCCTGGAGTTGCGTGCCCTTCTCCGCGCTTACCGGCACGACAGCGGCAAAGTCGAACGCCGCGGACACCTCTTGGAGAAAGGGCAGCAACGTGGCCTTGTCCTCCACCGCATCCACCTTGTTCACCACCAGGACCACGGGACGGTTCTTCGGCAGCAATTCCACCACCATCTTGTCCCGCCCGTCGAAGCGCCCCGCCTCGATAACGAACAGCACCACATCCACATCCGCCAGAGCCTGGGTGACGGCACGGTTCAGGGTCTGGTTGAGGGCGTTGAGGTGCTTTTTCTGGAAGCCCGGCGTATCCACGAAAATATACTGGGCATCCCCCTCGGTCAGCACGCCGTGGATGCGGTGGCGGGTCGTCTGGGCCTTGCGGGAGGTAATGCTGATCTTCTGCCCGATCAGGTGGTTGAGCAAGGTGGATTTGCCCACGTTGGGGCGGCCGACGATGGCGACAAAACCGGTGTGATTGATAGTCTCAGACATGGCCATTAGCGAGTTGGTAAGCAATCCGGGCGGCGTCCTGCTCGGCACTGCGCCGGCTGTGGCCCTTGCCCAGGGAACGGATATCGAGGTCCTGAATCAGGCACTCCACTTGAAATAATTGCTTGTGCGCTTCCCCGGTGGTGGAAACGATGCTGTACTGCGGCAAGGCCAGGCGACGCCCTTGCAGGTATTCCTGCAGAAGGGTCTTGGGATCCTTGCCCAGGGTTTCGGGGTCGAGGTTCTCCAGATGGCCGCTGTAGAGGGCGGAAACAACGTTTTCCGCCGACGGGAAACCGCTGTCCAGGTACACCGCGCCGATCAGCGCTTCCAGGGTATCGGCCAGGATGGAGGGGCGCTCCGCCCCCCCGCTGCGAATTTCACCCTCCCCCAACACCAGCCGCTTTCCAAGCCCCTGTCGGCGGGCGATTTCGGCCAGGGTCTGCTCCTTCACCAAGTGGGCGCGCAGGCGGGAAAGCTCCCCCTCGCTCAACTGGGGATAGAGCCGGAACAGGCTGGAGGCGATAGCGCAATTCAACACGCTATCCCCGAGAAATTCCAGGCGTTCGTTGTTGGGAGCACCGAAGCTGCGATGGGTCAGCGCCTGCCGAAGCAACTCGGGCTTCTTGAAGGCATAGCCCAACAGTTCCGGCAAACTCCCACCCCCCATGGAGACGCTACTTGGCCGTGTCGGCGAAGTCGAGCACGGCGCTGATGTTGGCCGCCAGGGGAATTTTCACCGTGTATTCCACGCTTACCATCGTTTCGCCGCTTTCCTTGGAAATCTCCAGGTCCTTGCCTTCAACGATCGTGATGTTGTCGATAGAGGCGCGGCGGTCGAAGGCCTTGCGGATGTCCGGCGGCGTCATGTTTTGCAGATCCTCCTGCTTGGACATGGCGGCCATCACTTTTTTCACTGAAAAGTATTCCAGGTAAGGGGGCAGGAGTTTCAACACCAGGAAGGTGACGAGGGCGATGCCGCCGATTAGGAAAACCACGCTGAAAGTCGTCATTCCGCGCTGTTTGTTCTGCATGACCAGTCCTCTCAATTGATAACGGTGCCGATGCGTTTGAGATCGTTGAAATTCCACCAGATGAAGAAGGCCTTGCCGACGATATTGCGGTCCGGCACGAAACCCCAGTAGCGGCTGTCGTTGCTGTCGTCCCGGTTATCTCCCATCATGAAATAAGAGCCCTCCGGCACGGTGCAACTGAATCCTTCCTCATTGTAAACGCAATTTTCCCGTTTGGCATATGAAGGGTCCACATCGTCCACCCGCACCGGCGGCTGGTCCGGCAACACCAGGGTGTCGTGGAGGTGCTCGCCGAGTTTCTCCTGGTACAGCTTGGCGGACACATAATTGAGTCCGCTCTTCACATAGCTGTACTCGCCCTCAGGATGGCGCTCCATGGGCTGGCCATTGATGAACAATTGCTTGCCACGGTAGATCACCTTGTCGCCGGGCAGCCCCACCACACGCTTGATGTAGTCCAGGGAAGGGTCGCGGGGGTAGCGGAACACCATCACGTCGCCCCGCTGGGGGTGATGGACATCGAGAATCTTCACGTTGGCCACCGGCAGACGGATGCCGTAGGTGTACTTGTTGACCAGGATGTAGTCCCCCACCAGCAGGGTAGGCATCATGGAGCCGGAGGGAATCTTGAACGGCTCAACCAGAAAGGAACGCAGCAGGAAGACCGCCAGAATGACGGGGAAGAAGCTGCGGGCGTACTCGACCAGCAGCGGCTCCTTCTCCCCTTCCGCCCGCTTGGCCTTGAGAAAGTAGATGTCGATCAGCCAGATGACGCCGGTCACCAACAGCGCGATCAGCATGATGAGTGCAAAATTCATTCGGTTGTCCTGTTACTTGTTGTCCACTTGCAGAATAGCGAGGAAGGCTTCCTGGGGAATTTCCACGTTGCCCACCTGCTTCATGCGCTTTTTGCCTGCCTTCTGTTTCTCCAGCAGCTTGCGCTTACGGCTGATGTCGCCACCGTAACATTTTGCCAGAACGTTCTTACGCAGAGCTTTCACCGTCTCCCGTGCGATGATGTTGGAGCCGATGGCCGCCTGCACCGCCACGTCGAACATCTGGCGCGGGATCAGTTCGCGCATCCGGGCCACCAGCTCGCGGCCACGGCTGATGCTCACGCTGCGGTGGACGATGAGGGACAGCGCATCCACCTTGTCGCCGTTCACCAGCACGTCCAATTTCACCAGGTCGGCAACCTGGAACTCCTTGAACTCGTAATCCAGGGAAGCATAGCCGCGGCTGACGGATTTCAGCTTGTCGAAAAAATCCATCACCACTTCGTTCATGGGCATGTCGTAGGTCAGCATCACCTGGCGGCCCATGTACTGCATGTTGCGCTGCATGCCGCGCTTGCCGGTGCATAGGGTAATGACCACGCCGACATAATCCTGAGGCACCAGAATGGTGGCGGTGATGATCGGCTCGCGGATTTCCTGGATTTTCGACGGATCGGGCAGGCGGGAGGGGTTCTCGATCTCCGTCACGCTGCCGTCCTTCATCACTACCTCGTACACCACCGTCGGCGCGGTGGTGATGAGGTCCATGTCGTATTCCCGCTCCAGGCGCTCCTGCACGATGTCCATGTGCAGCAGGCCGAGGAAGCCGCAACGGAAACCGAAGCCCAGGGCCTGGGAGGTTTCCGGCTCGTATTGCAGGGAAGCGTCGTTGAGTTTGAGCTTTTCCAGGGCATCCCGCAGAGCGTCGTAATCGTGGGATTCCACCGGGTACAAGCCGGCGAACACCTGGGGCTTGATCTCCTGGAAGCCCGGCAAGGCCTCCGCGGCGGGCCGATTGGCCAGGGTCACGGTATCGCCGACCTTGGCGGCCTTCAGCTCCTTGATGCCGGAAATGATGAAGCCCACCTCCCCCGCCGACAGGCTGTCCTTGGACAGGGACTTGGGGGTGAACACCCCCACCTGCTCGCACTGGTACTGGGCGCCGGTGGCCATCAGCAGAATCTTGTCCTTGGGCTTGAGGACGCCGTCCACCACCCGCACCAGCATCACCACGCCGACGTAGTTGTCGAACCAGGAGTCGATGATCAAAGCCTTCAGGGGCGCGGCGGGGTCGCCCTTGGGGGGCGGGATGCGGGCGATGATGGTTTCCAGGATGTCCTCGATACCCTCGCCGGTCTTGGCGCTGGCCCGCACGGCATCCTTGGCTTCGATGCCGATGATGTCCTCGATCTCCTGGGACACCCGGTCGGGGTCGGCGGCGGGCAGGTCGATCTTGTTCAGCACCGGCACCACCTCCATGTCCAACTCGATGGCGGTATAGCAGTTGGCCACCGTCTGGGCCTCCACCCCCTGGGAGGCGTCCACCACCAGCAACGCGCCCTCGCAGGCGGAGAGGGAGCGGGACACCTCGTAGGAAAAGTCCACGTGCCCCGGCGTGTCGATCAGGTTCAACTGATAGATTTTCCCGTTCCGCGCTTTGTAGTTCAGGGCGGCGGTCTGGGCCTTGATGGTGATGCCGCGCTCCCGCTCCAGGTCCATGGAATCCAGCACCTGCGCCTCCATTTCCCGGTCGGACAAGCCGCCGCAATACTGGATCAGTCGGTCGGCCAGGGTGGATTTGCCGTGGTCGATGTGGGCGATGATGGAAAAATTGCGAATGTGGTCCATGGGGGCTTCAGCAAAAAGGGCACCGGATAGTGCCCTTCGGGGTTTCAAAGAGGCGAATTTTAACGGATTTCGGCCAGGAACGCATTAAGCGCCGGCATTTCGAGAAAATAGTGGCAGATTTCCCGCTCCCCCGCCGCCAGCACCGGCACCTTGTCGCCGTAGCGCCGCGCCAGGTCCGGGTCGTCATCCACGTCCACCCACGATAGGCGGAAATTCGCGTCAGCCCGGAGTTCCTCCAGGGCCTCCCACATCTCCCAGCACAAGTGGCATCCCTCGCGGCCGAAAACCGTCAGCAGGGGAAGATCACTTTTCATCGACACGGATCGGCACGTAATTCATGGCGTTGCCGCGACGCACCAGGAGTGCGACATTGCGCCCCTGGGGAAACTGGGCCAAGAACTGGTTGAGTTGCGCCACGGTCTTCACATCCAGATTGTTCACCGCCAGAACAATGTCTCCCGGACGAATGCCCGCTTGGGCGGCGGGATCGCGGACCCCTTCCACCAGCAAGCCGCCGGAAATGCCCAACTGCTTGCGCTGCTCGCTATTCAACTCCCGCAGGAGCAGGCCGAGACGGCTACTCACTTTGTCCTGAAGGGTGGATGGCGCCATGCCGTTGCGTTCTGCCGGCGGCTCGACCAATTGCACGCGGATTTTTTTCACCCCTCCCTTGTGCCATAGCTCCACTTCCACATGTTTACCCGGCTTCACCGCGCCAATGAGGCGCGGCAAATCGCCGGCGGATTCCACGGCCTTGCCGTTAAACTTGAGGATGACATCGCTGGGCTCCAGGCCGCCGAGAGCCGCCGGACTCTTCTCGGTCACTCCGGCGATCAACGCCCCCTCTGCCTTGGGCAAGCCGAAGGACTCGGCCAGTTCCTTGGTCACCTCCTGGATCACCACCCCCAGGTAGCCCCGGCTCACCTT
>JAGUYQ010000214.1 GCA_020061285.1 Betaproteobacteria bacterium | reverse complement strand
GGGCTTCGTACACCTCCCGGTCGAGGACTCCTTGGCCGATGAGGAACTGGGCCCACTCGAAGTCGCTGTCGCCGCCGAGGAGGGTGTTGTCCAGGTCGAATAATGCCAGCTTCACGAAGGGTCTCCTTGTTCAATGGGCTAGGATTATACCTTAGAGCCTATTTCAGTAGATTTCATGAAGCCTACCGAAAGTGGCTCCTAGTTAAAAATCCGCGCCGCTTGGCGTAGAATCAGCAAACTCTAATAATGCCGCGAGGGGAGCGATGAATCTGCCGGATGCGCTGTTGACCACCGAATGGGTGTGGGCGGGGCACGGCCTGCTCGCCGTCGTGCTCGGCCTGGCGGTGCTGCGCGCGCCCTGGCGGCGGCTCAAGGACCCCGGCCTGTTGAACGTCTGGCTGGGGGCCTGCGTGTTCCTGATGGGCATCTGGAGCATCAAGGCGGGCATCCGTCCGGGGCTCAATTTCCACATGCTGGGCGCCACGGTGCTGACCCTGATGGTGGGCCCCTACCTGGCCACCCTGGGCATGGCCATCGTCGTCGCGGCCATCACCCTCAACGGCGGTGCGGGCTGGGAGAGCTATTCCCTCAACGTGCTGCTGATGGGCGCCCTGCCGGTATGGCTGAGTTACGCCATCTATTACAACGCCGACAAGCGCCTGCCCAACAACTATTTTCTCTATATCTTCATCAACGCCTTCTTCGGCGCGGCGGCCTCCCTGGTCGCCTGCGGCGTGGCCGCCACCCTCCTCCTCGGCCTATCCGGCGCCTACAAGGCGGAATACCTGCTGCACGAATACCTGCCCTATTTCGTCCTCCTCGGCTGGTCGGAGGCCATGCTGTCCGGCATGGTGATGTCCCTGATGGTGGCCTACCGGCCCGCCTGGGTGTCCACCTTCGACGACGTCCGCTATATCCACAATAAATAGTGGACGTTGACCCCGTCGCCTGGTTGTTACGGGCAAAAAAATGGGAGCGCCGTTGCGGCCGCTCCCAAAGAGGGGATGGTTACTACTTGGAGAGAGAAACTTATACGCAGCCCGTGGGCTTGGGGGTCCCGGCGTAGCGCCCGGCCTGCTTGGCGGGGCCGTAGGGGAACAGGTTGAAGAGGAACTTCTTGTCGCCCCATTCGTCGCCGAACTCTTCCTTCAGCGCCTTCTGCAGGATGCGCAGGTTGGGGGCGGTGCCGTACTCGAGGAAGTACTGGCGCATGAAATGGATGATCTGCCAGTGGGAGTCGCCGAGGGCCAGGCCATCGCGGTCGGCGAGGGCTTGGGCGATATCCTCGTTCCACTCGTCCAGGTTGGCCAGATAGCCTTCGGGGTCGGTATGGATTTCGTTGCCGTTGATGACTAGGCTCATGGTTTTCTCCTTCGTACAGGTATGCTGCAAATTACCCGATCAAAATAATCGGCTTTGTTGAGTACGAATACTATAAAGACTTAGTCTAACTGTCAACTATTTTTTAAATCGACTTTCCCCCGGCGGTGCAGGGGTGTCCCGGCAAGCCGTGTATAATCCGCCTTCGCCAATAAATTCCGCTTGTTACGTGCCAAATACCGATACTTCCTTCACTCTCCCCGATGCCTGCCTGAGCCGTGACCGCCACATCCTGACCCAGGAGGGCCGCCGCCTGCGGGAGCGCCAACAGGCCGGCAAGCCGGCGGATAGGTTGGAAAAACAGTGGCGGGAGCGCCTGGAAGTATCCCAGGCGGCCTATGCGCGGCGCCTGGCGAGCCTGCCCCGGCCCATCTACGACGAGGACCTGCCGGTCAACCAGCGGCGGGAGGAAATCGCCGCCGCCATCAGCGGCAACCCGGTGGTGATCGTCTGCGGCGAAACCGGTTCGGGCAAAACCACCCAATTGCCCAAGCTATGCCTCGATCTCCGGCGCGGGGTGGCGGGGATGATCGGCCATACCCAGCCCCGGCGGGTGGCGGCCCGCAGCATCGCCAACCGGGTGGCGAGCGAACTGAACAGCCCCCTCGGCCACGCCGTGGGCTACAAGGTGCGCTTCCAGGACAAGCTGTCGGAGCTGACCTACATCAAGCTGATGACCGACGGCATCCTGCTGGCGGAAACCCAGGGCGACCCCCTGCTCCTGGCCTACGATACGATCATCATCGACGAGGCCCACGAGCGCAGCCTCAACATCGATTTCCTGCTGGGGTATTTGAAACGTCTGCTGCCGCGGCGGCCCGACCTGAAGGTCATCATCACCTCGGCCACCATCGATGCGGAGCGTTTTTCTCGCCACTTCGACGGCGCCCCGGTAGTCGAGGTGTCCGGTCGCCTCTACCCGGTGGAAGTGCGCTACCGTCCCCTGGAGGCCAAGGACGAAGACGATCGGGAGATCGACATGGAGCAGGCCATTGTCGATGCGGTGGACGAGGTGTCCCGCCTGGGCCTGGGGGACGTGCTGGTGTTCCTCCCCGGCGAGCGGGAAATCCGCGATACCGCCGAACTCTTAAGAAAGCACCACCCACCGGGTACCGAAATCCTGCCTCTCTTCGCCCGCCAGTCGGCCTCCGAGCAGGAACGGGTGTTCCAGCCCTCGGGCCGGCGGCGCATCGTACTGGCCACCAACGTGGCGGAAACTTCCCTCACCGTGCCGGGCATCCGTTATGTCATCGACCCCGGCTTGGCGCGCATCAACCGCTACAGCTACCGCAACAAGGTACAGCAGTTGCAGGTGGAGAAAATTTCCCAGGCCGCCGCCAACCAGCGCTCCGGCCGCTGCGGCCGGGTGATGAGCGGCGTGTGCGTGCGCCTCTACGGCGAGGCCGAATTCACCGCCCGTCCACCCTTCACCGACCCGGAAATCCTGCGCACCTCCCTGGCCGCCGTCATCCTGCGCATGGCCTCCCTACGCCTGGGGGACGTGGACGCTTTCCCTTTCCTCGAACCCCCCGCCCCCAAGGCGGTGGCCGACGGCTACCAGCTCCTGGGCGAGTTGGGCGCGGTGACCGAGGAGCGAACGCTCACCCCCCTGGGCGAGCAACTTGCCAAGCTGCCCATCGACCCGAAGGTCGGGCGCATGCTGCTGGCGGCGAAGGAAGAGAACTGCTTGACCGAAGTGCTGGTCATCGCCTCCGCCCTTTCCGTGCCCGACCCCCGCATGCGCCCCATGGAGCGGGCGGGGGCGGCGGACAACGCCCACCGCCATTTCAGCGACGAGCGTTCGGATTTCCTCGCCTACCTCAAGCTGTGGACTTTCTACCAGGAGGCGGTGGAGCACAAGAAGTCCAACCGCAAGCTCATCAACCTGTGCCACGACCATTTCCTGTCCTACGTACGGATGCGGGAATGGATCGACATCCACCACCAGCTCCAGGCGGTAGTCACCGAAATGGGCTTCCGCCCCAACGAGACCCCGGCGGGCTATGATGAAATCCACCGCGCCCTGCTGGCGGGTCTGCTGGGCAACGTGGGGGTGAAGACCGAGGAGGAGGGCGTCTATGCCGGGGCACGGGGCATCAAGTTCGCCGCCCATCCCTCGTCGGTGTTCAAGAAGAAGGGCCCCAAGTGGGTCATGGCCGCCGAGCTGGTGGAGACCACCAAGCTCTTCGCCCGCGGCATGGCCCGCATCGAGCCGGAGTGGCTGGAGAAAGTGGGCCCTCACCTGGTGAAGCGCCACTACTTCGACCCCCACTGGGAAAAGGCCGGCGCCCGGGTGGCGGGCTACGAACGGGTCACCCTCTACGGCCTCACCCTCATCCCCCGGCGCAAAATCCATTACGGCCCCCTGAATCCCAAGGAGGCCCGCGATATTTTCATTCGCCAGGCCCTGGTGGAAGGCAACTACGACAGCCGCGCCCCCTTCTTCGAGCACAACCGCCAGCTAGTGGAGGACGTGCAGGAACTGGAGCACAAATCCCGCCGCCAGGACGTATTGGTGGACGAAGAGCGCATGGTGGCCTTCTACGACGCCCGCATCCCGGCGGACATGCACAACGGCGCCGCTTTCGAGCGCTGGCGGCGGGACGCGGAAAAGGATAATCCCAAGCTGCTCTTCATGAGTCGGGACGACCTGATGCGCCACGATGCCGAGGGCATCACCGAAACCCTGTTCCCCAAGACCCTGGCGGTGGGGGAGGTGGCGTGTCCGCTCACCTACCGCTTCGAGCCCGGCCACCCCCTGGACGGCGTGACCCTGACCGTTCCCCTGCACCTTCTCAACAAGGTGGACGAGGTCCGCTGCGCCTGGCTGGTGCCGGGCATGGTGCGGGAGAAGGTGACCGCCCTGGTGAAGGGCTTGCCCAAGCAGTTGCGGCGCCTGTGCGTGCCGGTGCCCGAGTTCGTGACGGGGTTTTTGGACAGCCGATTTCCCTCTCCCCTAGCCCCTCTCCCGCCTGCGGGAGAGGGGAACGGCGCGCTCAACTCCCCTCCCCCGCAGGCGGGGGAGGCTTTGCATAAAGGGTTGGGGGAGAGGGGAAGCCTTGCCGCGGCTCTCACCGCCCACATCAAGCGCCGCACCGGCCAGGATGTGCCAACCGACGCCTGGGAGGGGACGGAGCTGCCCGAACACCTCAAGATGCACTACCGGGTGGTGGACGACGCCGGCCAGGAGCTGGCTTCCGACCGCGATCTGGCGGAGCTGCGGGGCAAGCTCGGCCAGGCGGCCCAGATGACCTTCGCCAAGGGGCCGGACAGCGACTTCGAGCGGGAGGGGGTGACCGCCTGGGACTTCGGCGACCTGCCGGAAAAGCTCGCCTTCAGCCGGGGCGGCGCCCCGCTCACCGGCTTCCCCGCCCTGGCGGATAGGGGGGATTCCGTTGCCATTCTGCTGCTGGATACCCCCGAGGCGGCGGCCAGGGAAATGCGCGGCGGCGTGCGCCGCCTGCTGCGGCTGTCCCTCAAGGAGCAGATGAAGCAGTTGGAAAAGAGCCTGCCCAACTTCACCCATATGGCCCTGCTGGCGCGGACCATCGAAAACCCCGACGAATTTCGCGAGGACCTGCTCACCTGCATCGCCGACCGTGCATTCCTCGGCGACGACGAGCCCCCCCGCAGCGAAAAGGCCTTCCAAAACCAGCGGGATCGGGCCCGCACCCGCCTGCCGGCGGTAACCGAAGCCGCCGCCAAGCTCGCCGCCGCGGTGCTGGATGACCATCACGCCCTCCAGGCCAAGCTCGCCGGCAAGCTGCCCTACCCCCTGGCCCAGGACCTCAAGGAACAGTTGGGGCGCCTGGTCTACAAGGGTTTCCTCGCCGCCACCCCCTGGCCGCACCTGCAACACCTGCCCCGCTACCTCGAGGCGATGCTCAAGCGCATCGAGAAATACCCCGGCAACGCCGACCGGGACGCCAAGCACACCGCCAGCCTCAAGGACTGGTGGGACAAGCTCGAAACCCGACGGGAAAAGCACCGCAAGGCGGGCATCGACGCCCCCAAGCTGGAGGACTTCCGCTGGATGCTGGAGGAACTGCGGGTTTCCCTCTTCGCCCAGGAGTTGCGTACCCCCTACCCGATTTCCTACAAGCGCCTGGAGAAGGCCTGGGGAGAGATCAGGCCGTAGGGTGGGGCGGTTTACCGGGGCAATATAAGGCGCCAGATTGAGCGTAGTAAGTGCCGGCTCCGCGTATTGAGCGGCAAACCCTTGCCGCATTTCAAAGAAAAGCGTTTAATTCCAGGGTAATAAGAGTGCCTTGTCCACCTTCCGCCCTGCAAGGGCAAGGTGGAAGGCAACTTCAGAAACCGCCTGAACTTCCATCCGTTGAATTTTAGGCTGCCCTAAAACCCCATGACTTGGTTTTTGAGACGTAAGATGCTAATGAATAATGAAAAATTCGTGGCGGGAATGGCGCCAAAGAAATTTAGGCAACGTGCCGTCTTAAACTCTATGTCGCCTAAATCACGTTAGCCGTCGTCATGTCGCATTCACCGCAACCGTTGCCGCGTCGTCCGGGTTGTCTGGCAAAACCTTCAGCGCCGCAAGTGCCTCACGGAAAATCCACGCGCTCCAACCCCATTCGTTGCCGTTCCAGTTCCGCACCGCGTAGCAGTGATCGTCAACCACAATCGCCGTGTCGCCATTGTTCAAAATCGCCACCGTGCGCTCAGGCCAAGCGCGGATTTGTTCGAATTCGTTGCTCATTTCGTCTTTCCTTTGCTGTTTCCGTGCCTTCATCGGGCGCACGGCTAACCCATCCATCAACACGGACTGGCGCGATAAGGCCGCGCCAGCCGGTTATGTCAGACGTTATGCATTTTGAGGCAGTGCAGTGACGGAAGATGAATCACTGGAGCGAGCGATATATGAGGACGTGGCGCTGTGCCCGTACGATCCTGAGTGGCCGGTTCTTTTCCTCGCTGAGCGTGAACGCCTTTTCTCGCTGTTTCCGTTGCTGCTTCTCGATATCCAGCACTTCGGAAGCACCGCTATCCCTGGCATGTCCGCCAAGCCAATCATCGACATTCTGGCCGGCGTTGAATCAATGGCTGTGGCGGAGTCACTTGTCGAACCGCTCCTGAAATCAAGCTACACCACGTCAGCGGAGTTCAACGCAACGCTTACCAACCGGCGCTGGTTCATGCGCTGGGCCGAGGGTAGGCGCACGCATCACCTTCATGTTGTCGTTCTCGGTGGTACCGAATGGCGCCAACGTTTGCACTTCCGCGATGTATTGCGCTCCGATCCAGAACTCGCAAGTCGCTACTCACATCTCAAGTCTGAGCTTGCGGTTCAGCACAGAACAGATAGAGAGGCCTATACACGTGCAAAAACGGAATTCGTACTTTCGGTGGTACGAGACGCATAACATGGCGCTCAACCTCGCTCCCTACGGTCGCTGGACGCTGCGCGATAGAGCCGCGCAGCGCCGGTTAGCTCTACGTTAGGGGTCTCATGCGCAAATTAACTCTTGTTCTGGCTATGTTCAGTTGTCATCTGTGCTTCGCTGCGCCTGACGAGGAGGTTGTAAAGGCGATGACGAAAACAACAACCCTTACGGCTGAAGAAATACGTGCGGACTACGACGCATGTGACAGCGGGGTAACTCTCCGTATGAAAATTTGCGCGAGCTATGGTTTTACTGAACAAGACCTCCGGCTAAATAGCATTTATAAGAAGGTGAGAGCAAAAGCAAAGGAAGAGGGCTTCGAGAAATCTCTCCTAGCGTCACAGCGGGCTTGGCTAACGTATCTAGAAACCAACTGCCAACTCCAGGCTGACGCCTTTAATGGGCAAGGTACCGGTTGGGGAATTTGGTATCTCGGTTGCAAAACGGGCCTTACTCGTGATCGAGCAAATGCTCTCGAAGAATTTATTAAAGAGAACTGAGTTCAATGACCCCTAACACTTCGCTCAACACGGACCTTGCGCGAAAAGCCGCGCAAGGCCGGTTACCTTTCCCTGATTAACCCACCGTTCCCGGCCTTGGGCGTTTGCCCTTCCCTGCTGCCATGTGAATATTTCGTGGCATGCCAATTGCATGTGGCCGGTATGTGATTGACGGCATTCGAGAGGTGTCCCATGGAAATCCGCTCAACAAGTACCCATGCCGCCTTGGCGTTCCTTGCCAACGCGGCGCAGCAACGGCAAGCAGCCAGCCCCCCGTGCCGCGGCAGCCGCCACCGCCTCGGCGGCAAATCCTGCCGACAAGGCCACTATTTCGCAGGCCGCGCGCGACCTCGCGGCGGGGGAATCCAAAAGCGGCGGCGCCTACGATTTCACCCACATCTCGCCGAACGCTATGTTGAAGACGATCAACAGCCTCATCAAGAGCGGCCGAATGTCGCTGGATGAATCCAGTTCCCTAGTCGCCTTGATGCCCATCTCGCCACTGACCAATGCCAGTGGCGGCATTGGCGTGCCGGACGCGGCGGACCAGCCGATGAATTTCCTCGCCGCCTTGAAGGAGCTGATGGCCTTCAACAAGTCCATCCATAACGATGCCGCCGTCGCTTATGACCAGAAGGCGCTTTCCGCCCTTGAGCGCCTACAGGGCTAGGCGGGCCTTGAATAGAAAGGGTCCCGTGTCATGACGTGCCTATACGAATCCACTTCCCCCGCCCCGGGCCCCCTCCCATGAGCCCCCCCCGCCGACCCCGCATCGGACTCGCCCTGGGCAGCGGTTCGGCTCGCGGCTGGGCCCATGTGGGCGTCATCCGCGCCTTGGAGCGGGCCGGGGTGTGGCCGGATTTGGTG